>JBCBDI010000074.1:0-11055 GCA_038529885.1 Pseudomonadota bacterium | reverse complement strand
TCTCTACACACATGTGAAGGCCGTTGCTGTGCCTCTGCTTGCCAACAACATCAGCTCGGCCAGGCAGGCCGTCAGCCCGCGCCGCGCGCGTGCCGGTCTGCTTGATTGGCGACATCGATAAAGGCGGCGTGATCGCCAGCCTCGTTGGCACGCAATCTGTGCTCTCTTGCGAAGATGCCGAACTGATCAAAGGCTTCCTGATCAACAAGTTTCGCGGCGACCCGCGCCTTTTTGATGATGGCGTGCGCGCGATTGAGGAGGAAACTGGCTGGCCGTGTTTAGGGGTCATTCCATGGCTCAAGGCGACGGCGCTCCTCCCGGCTGAAGATGCGGTGACATTGGAACGCGCGGCGCCGAGCAAACCCGGCATCCTTAAGATCGCTGCGCCGATGCTGTCTCGGATCGCTAATTTTGATGATGCCGATCCATTACGCCTCGAGCCCGGTGTCTCGTTTGAATGGGTCCCGCCTGGCCAACCGATCCCACGGGACACGGATGTGGTCATTCTGTTTGGCACTAAATCGACGATTGGCGATCTCGCTTTCCTTCGCGAGCAAGGCTGGGATCATGACATTGTCGCGCATGCCCGCGCGGGTGGCCGGGTGCTTGGCATATGCGGCGGCTATCAAATGCTCGGCTATTCGATTGATGATCCAGACGGCTATGACGGCGACCCGGCCTGCGTGCGCGGCCTCGGTCTTTTGAATGTCGAGACGGTGATGACACGCGAGAAAACGGTCACGCCAGCGCAAGGCAAATGCGCCCAATCTGGGCATGACATAGATGGCTATGAGATCCATGTCGGCGAAACCAAAGGCGGCGACACAGAACGTCCCTTCGCCATCCTGCGCGGACAACCCGAAGGCGCCCGCTCGGCCGATGGCCGCATCCAGGGGACCTACCTTCATGGCACCTTTGCCGCCGACGCGTTTCGCGGTGCGTGGCTGAAATCCATGGGGCTTCAAGGCGAGAGCGGCGTGAATTATCAAACCGATGTCGAAGCAGCTCTGGATGCGCTCGCAGACGGTGTCGAAGAAGCGGTCGACATAGACGCTCTGTTTGATCTTGCCGCCGAGCCCGCGCTAATCATCCGCACGCCATGATCGCCGCGTCGCTGATGCTTCTCGCATGGGCGATTGAAATCCTGATGGGATGGCCAAATAGATTGTTTCGCATCGTCCGCCATCCCGTGGTGTGGATGGGGGGTCTGATCTCTCTCTTAGACCGCCAGTTAAACCGCGAACGATTTGGAGCAGCGATGCGATACGCACTAGGCACGGTGTCGAGCTTGGTCGTGCTCGGTCTCGTCACTGCTATCGCCCTGGGCATCAGCCGGGCCCTGCCCGCCACGTGGTGGGGATTGGGGATTGAAGCCCTCATCGCCTCCAGCCTGCTCGCGTCGCGCAGTCTCTACACACATGTGAAGGCCGTTGCTGTGCCTCTGCTTGCCAACAACATCAGCTCGGCCAGGCAGGCCGTCAGCCCGCGCCGCGCGCGTGCCGGTCTGCTTGATTGGCGACATCGATAAAGGCGGCGTGATCGCCAGCCTCGTTGGCACGCAATCTGTGCTCTCTTGCGAAGATGCCGAACTGATCAAAGGCTTCCTGATCAACAAGTTTCGCGGCGACCCGCGCCTTTTTGATGATGGCGTGCGCGCGATTGAGGAGGAAACTGGCTGGCCGTGTTTAGGGGTCATTCCATGGCTCAAGGCGACGGCGCTCCTCCCGGCTGAAGATGCGGTGACATTGGAACGCGCGGCGCCGAGCAAACCCGGCATCCTTAAGATCGCTGCGCCGATGCTGTCTCGGATCGCTAATTTTGATGATGCCGATCCATTACGCCTCGAGCCCGGTGTCTCGTTTGAATGGGTCCCGCCTGGCCAACCGATCCCACGGGACACGGATGTGGTCATTCTGTTTGGCACTAAATCGACGATTGGCGATCTCGCTTTCCTTCGCGAGCAAGGCTGGGATCATGACATTGTCGCGCATGCCCGCGCGGGTGGCCGGGTGCTTGGCATATGCGGCGGCTATCAAATGCTCGGCTATTCGATTGATGATCCAGACGGCTATGACGGCGACCCGGCCTGCGTGCGCGGCCTCGGTCTTTTGAATGTCGAGACGGTGATGACACGCGAGAAAACGGTCACGCCAGCGCAAGGCAAATGCGCCCAATCTGGGCATGACATAGATGGCTATGAGATCCATGTCGGCGAAACCAAAGGCGGCGACACAGAACGTCCCTTCGCCATCCTGCGCGGACAACCCGAAGGCGCCCGCTCGGCCGATGGCCGCATCCAGGGGACCTACCTTCATGGCACCTTTGCCGCCGACGCGTTTCGCGGTGCGTGGCTGAAATCCATGGGGCTTCAAGGCGAGAGCGGCGTGAATTATCAAACCGATGTCGAAGCAGCTCTGGATGCGCTCGCAGACGGTGTCGAAGAAGCGGTCGACATAGACGCTCTGTTTGATCTTGCCGCCGAGCCCGCGCTAATCATCCGCACGCCATGATCGCCGCGTCGCTGATGCTTCTCGCATGGGCGATTGAAATCCTGATGGGATGGCCAAATAGATTGTTTCGCATCGTCCGCCATCCCGTGGTGTGGATGGGGGGTCTGATCTCTCTCTTAGACCGCCAGTTAAACCGCGAACGATTTGGAGCAGCGATGCGATACGCACTAGGCACGGTGTCGAGCTTGGTCGTGCTCGGTCTCGTCACTGCTATCGCCCTGGGCATCAGCCGGGCCCTGCCCGCCACGTGGTGGGGATTGGGGATTGAAGCCCTCATCGCCTCCAGCCTGCTCGCGTCGCGCAGTCTCTACACACATGTGAAGGCCGTTGCTGTGCCTCTGCTTGCCAACAACATCAGCTCGGCCAGGCAGGCCGTCAGCCAAATTGTTGGCCGGTCGCCGGACGAGATGGATGAGGCCGCGATCACAAGGGCCAGCCTGGAAAGCCTGGCTGAGAACATGTCCGACGGCGTGGTCGCGCCGCTCTTCTGGGGCGCCCTGTTCGGCCTGCCCGGCCTTGCCGCCTACAAAGCCATAAACACATTAGACTCGATGATCGGGCACCGAAACGAGACCTATCAGGCCTTTGGCGGGTTTGCCGCGCGGCTGGATGATGTCGCTAATTTCATTCCGGCGCGCCTCAGCGGCGTGTTGATCGCAATGACCCGCGCCAAGCTGAGCGCTTTTCGCATAATGCTGCGCGACGCGGGCAAACACCGCTCGCCAAATGCCGGTTGGCCGGAAGCGGCCATGGCCGGAGCGTTAGACGTGCGCTTGTCGGGTCCCCGGACTTATGGCGCGCAGGTCTCAGACGAGCCCTGGCTCAATCAAGGCGCCTCAGACCCAGCCCCAGGCGATGTACAGCGCGGCTTGCGTGTCTATGTTTGGGCGCTGCTGCCTCTGGCACTGGCGCTGGTCTTTCTCACCGTGGGAGATCTCTATGGCCATGGATGAACGGCATGGCGGTGAGCTGGATCGCATGCGCGCCGCCTTTCCAAACGTGCGCGCGCCCTGGGTGGATCTCTCAACCGGCATCAATTCGTGGCCCTATCCAATCACGGACCTGACGGTCGATGACCTACGCGCCTTGCCGACAGCCAGCGCGTCCCAAGCTTGCGCTGCCGCGCTCGCAAATGCGATTGGCGCGCCTGAGCCCTCCGTCCTTCTCAGCCCGGGCAGCGAGCTTTTGATCCGGCTACTCCCCTCAGTCTTGAATTTGAATTCAGTTGCCATTCTGGCCCCCACCTATGGCGACCATGGCGAGGCCTGGCACCGGGCGGGCGCCAAGATCATCCGATCTGCAGAGCCCCTCACTTACGCGGACCGGGTAGATGCGATTGTTCTATGCAATCCCAACAACCCGGATGGGCGGACCTTTGCGCCAGATACTCTGCTGGAAGCGCATGGCGCGCTCACCGAACGCGGCGGATATCTCATCGTTGATGAGGCCTATGCGGAGCTTGCGCCAGAGCTCAGCCTGGCCGCGCAGGGCGGTGCGCCGGGCCTGATCATGCTACGTTCGTTCGGCAAGTTTTATGGCCTGGCCGGTTTGCGATTGGCCGCGATCTTGGCACCCGCTGACGTCAAAGCGCGGCTGTCCGACCGGCTTGGCGTCTGGCCGGTCTCGAGTGCCGCCTTGGAGATTGGCCGCCATGCTTATGAAGATCTCGCCTGGCAGTCCGAAACGCGCGAAAAACTTGCGTCGGCGCGGCGCGCGCTTGATGACATCTTGCAATCTAGCGCCCTCGATCTTGTCGGCGGTACAGACCTGTTTCGCTATGTCCGAACCGAGCGGGCCGTCGATCTCTGGACCCACCTCGCACAGCAAGGGATCTATGTCCGCAAGTTCCACGATCAGCCAGATCATCTGCGTATCGGCTTACCGAAGGATGCGGACGAGATGGCCCGCTTGGCCGAAGCGCTTAGCCTTTCAGTGTGAGCGGCAGTCCGGCCGCCACAAACTCCACCTTCGTGCACGCCGCCGCAACCGCCTGATTGAGCCGTCCCTGCGCATCCCGAAACGCGCGCCCGAGCGGGGTTTCCGGCACCAGCCCCAAGCCAACTTCATTTGACACCAAGATGATCGGTCCACGCGGCGCAGACAGAGCCTCACAGAGCGCCGCGGTTTCAGCCTCGATATCGCCGCCATGATGCATCAGATTGGACAACCAAAGCGTCAGGCAATCCACCACGCAGATCCGGTCCGGGTCCACATGCGCTGCAATCGCTGAGACCAGGTCGAGCGGAGCCTCGACTGTTCCCCACCCCTCCCCGCGCTCGGCTTCATGCCGCGCGATGCGATCGCTCATCTCGTCATCGAGGGCTTCTGCCGTTGCGATGAACACCCGGGTTTGAGCGCGCGCTTCAGCCAGCGCCAAAGCGCGCCGGCTTTTGCCTGAGCGCGCCCCGCCGAGGATCAGTGTGGTGTCGACAGGATCAGTCATTATCGGTCACTTTCCCGCGCAAGGCTTTGACCGCGCCGCGCTGTTTCTTACTGGTCAGCCGCCGCCGGACCGAGGCGCGTGTCGGTTTGGTCTTGATCCGCCGCTTTGGCGCTGCTGCGACCGACCGGACCATATCCGCCAAGCGCTTGCGCGCCGCTTCCCGGTTTAAGCCTTGGCTGCGATGGTCTTTGGCTTCCAAGATGAGATCGCCGTCTTGCGTCAGGCGCGCGCCATAGCGCCTGCGAAACCGGGCCTTCACCGGCGCGGGGATTGAGCTCGACGCCACGTTCCATCGCAACTGCACCGCCGTCGACACCTTATTGACGTTTTGCCCGCCCGGGCCCGACGCGCGAATAAAGCGCTCGCTCAGTTCCCATTCCGGGATCTGGATCGTTTCGGTCACAAAGACGTGATCGCTGGCGGACATGAAGGCTCCA
This sequence comes from Pseudomonadota bacterium, assembly GCA_038529885.1. Lineage (GTDB taxonomy): Bacteria > Pseudomonadota > Alphaproteobacteria > Caulobacterales > Hyphomonadaceae > Henriciella. Next base: position 5,665 of record JBCBDI010000074.1, on the reverse strand, counting down.
TTCAGGGTCAATTCAGGCGACTTACCTAGTTTGGCGATCAAGGCTTGTCACGAGCAGCCGAAATCGTGGGTGCCAAGGGGGCGCCTTTTTCAGAAAGGAGGACCACAATGTCCATCCTCTCAAAATTGACCGCAAGCGTTGCAGCTATTGCGCTTTCCGCGGGAACTTTGATGCCCGTCGCTTATGCCGATCGCGGGGAAAATAATCGCCGCGGACCCTTCTCGTCTGAACCTCGAAATGAGCGAGATGCCAGCCGTCGCGGCCCATTCCAACCGGCGGCACAAGAGCAGAGAAACCGCAACAATCAGCCGCGCATGGAACGTCGTATGAATCGGCGTGACACAGGTGAACTGCGCGGCGGCGAGCGTCGCCAAGAGCGCCGCGCCGAAAGACGCGCGGACGAACGTCAAATGGAACGCCGTCAGGAGCGGCGAGCCGAACGCCGGGCTGAAGAGCGCCAAATGGAGCGCCGTCAGGAAAGACGGGCAGAACGTCGCGCCGAAGAACGTCAAATGGAACGTCGCCAAGAAAGACGGGCCGAGCGCCGCGCTGAAGAGCGCCAGTTCGAACGTCGTCAAGAACGACGCGCCGAACGCCGGGCTGAGGAACGCCGCGCCGAGCGACGTGAAGATCGTCGCGCAGAGCGTCGATTCGAGAACCGTCAGGAAAACCGGCAGATCCGTCGCAACTCCTATGACCGCGGCTATAATCGCGGTTACCAGCAAGCCCGCGGCGATATCCGGCACAGACAACACAATCGCTATCACAATAATCGCAACTATCGCGGCGACCGGTACAATCATCGTTACCACAACCATAACCGCTATGGGCATAACCGGCACTATAACCACAATCGCTACCTCCATAGCGACCGTCACTACCGGCACCATCGCAACTTCAACCGGTACTATCGCCGTCACAATAATGGCTACCATTATCGTCGCCATCACCGTCGGCATAATTTCCGGCACTATTCGCCGCGCGCCTGGTATTGGGGTGGCCACAGACCGTTCTACTATTATTCGCGGCCAACCTTCCGCTATGTCTATAATAGCCATTACGTGCCGCACTACCGGATCGGTGGACATTATGGATATCATGATCACACAGTCATCATTGGCGACTATAATTATTGGGGTCTCTATGATCCGCCGCACGGCTATCACTGGGTCCACGACTATGATAGCGGCGATGCGATCCTCGCCTCCATCGCGACGGGTGCGATTATCGGCCTCGTCATTGGTGCCCTGGCAGACTAGCCACCGCCCCTCCTCAAAGACAATGCCCGCTGGCGCGAACCGGCGGGCATTTTTTGATCAGAACATTAAATTCTTACCCTTCAGCGCCTTGTTCACCTTTCATTAGGCACGAGTCATGCTTACTCTTAAGTGTCCGGTCGAAAGATCAGTTCGCCGGGCATAGTCGTTCAACAGCTGAAAGGAGGTGATCCAATGTCGAGTGAGAAACCAGGAACGGTGATTGGATCCGTTTGTGTAAAGGTTTTTTTGGAGCATCCTCTGAAAACCCTCTAGCACAGTCTTGAGGCTGCCTGTGTCGGGGTATCCCCGCCAGAGTTGAACGCAGCCAAGGATTCAAGAGCCATCCGGCTCACGGACCCCAGCCGAGACCCGGCTGGGGTTTTCCTTATCTGGGTCCCGGCTCTCCGCTTCGCTGCGGCCGGGATGACAGACCAAGTGTTGTGCTCTGCTAATATCTCGCGTCATCCTCGACCGCGCAGCGGTCTGAGGATCCATCATCTGAAATTCCAGCAGGCGGATAAGATCCGAGATAGGCCCTCAGACAGCCTATGGCTGTCGAGGGAGACGCGTTTTGAACGGAGTACCCAACACCGCTCATCCCGGGCTTGGCCCGGGATCTCGTGCCGCGAGTCCCTTCCAAGATTGCCGGAGCTCCCGGGTCAAGCCCGAGATGAGCGGAGATTGGCAATGTCCCCTAGCTACGCACCAGCGGCATCAAAGACCAAAGAAAAAGTCACAGGCACCGCCGGCGTGATCGAGGTCAAACCGGCCACCTCTCGCAAGGCTTCCAGCCCGGCTTCTAAATTATAGTCGGCGACATGCACCACAACCGGTTCGCTGGTCGCCACTTCGACCCGGTCATCGGCAATGCGGGTGACGAAGACATTTGCATAAACCGGTGAGACAACGCCGTGCAGAGACAGCGTGCCTTCCAATTCCGTCTCGAGCCGATCGCCCACAGCGAGATTTGCAAATGCCGCTTTGTCAACCGCCGCCCGGATTTCCGCCTCCGGATAAGTGTCTGTCTTAAAGAACATGGATTGCATCCGCTCATTGCGCTGATCGATTTTGGTTTCGACCTCAGCGAGCGGGATGGTGATCACGGTTTCGCCGCTCTCGGAGATCTCACCGGACAGGCCTGGGAAATAATGAGTTTCGATCAGCTCATCGACTTTGATCGAGGCAAAGGCGATCTTCGACGAGGCCTGATCGAGCGCCCAGGATCCTGCAATGTCCGTCAATTGAACCGGAGATGCGGGTGCCGCGCTTTGTCCACTTTGCCCGCAGCCCGCGAGCGTCGCTGCAATCAGTGCCGCGCTGATTGATGTCATCACTTTCATAAAGCTCACCTGCCCTTTTCTTCGTGAAGAATATTAGGGTGAATTCGTGTCCTGTCGACGTCTATTCCGATACTGTGATCAAGGGGAGAGGCCAAGGCGAAGGGTGGCTCCGAACCGATTGACCTGCCAGATTGGCCAGGACTAAGTTGCGATATGTTTCGTATCGTTTTGCCCATCTTAGGTTTGCTCGGTGCCTGCAGCCAGAGCGCCCTACCGCCTGAACCCGCTAATCTTTGCGAAACAGCTGGCGCCCGCTGTGTCAGCGCGCCGGTGCGAGATGTGCTGGCGGTCGATGGGGACACGTTCGAACTGCAACGTGCGACAGAGCGCATTCGATTGCGCTTGATCGGCTGGGACAGTCCTGAAACGGGCAATAGCGCAGGCTGCGCTGAAGAAGATGCACTCGGCCAGAAAGTCGAAGCCCGCGCGAAAGCCCTGTTTGAAGCGGGACAAACACTGACCTTTAAACCCGAAGGCACCGATCGGTTTGGGCGCGTGCGGGCCCACGTCTATCTCGATGGCACCCATATTGGCTGGTTGCTGGCCAAAGACGGCTTATCCAAGCCGTGGGAGTCCGAAACCGTTAAACCAACCTGGTGCTCATAACGGCGCCAAATTTCCGTCACCGCATAGGAAAGGCCGCCACTGCGAGGGGGACAGTAGCGGCCTTTTTGACTTGAGGTATGAAACTTAGTGGCGGTTGCTCATGCGAGCGCGACGCCGACGCCGCTTGTCCAACATGCTTGGGCCGGACTCCTCTTGAACTTCGGGAGCTGGGGCTTGGATGACAACGGCGGGCTTAGCAATTTGGAGAGCATTGATGTGCGCCGTCTCAGGAGTAATGCGAGGACCCGCGATTTGGGTTTGCTCAGTTTCGCGGACTTGCGGTGTCATGGTTTTTTCCTTTGTCAATTCAGGCGATTAAGCCTAATCAGCGGGGGTTGAAGAGTGAGGTTTGTTCCGCCGATGCATAGGACTTGGGAACGAATTATCGTTTTTCAATAATTATTTATCGATTTTTGGCAATTATTTTGAAAAATCATCTAGATTCAACGTGTTAAAAAACACGATTTTTGGAATTTGCCCGTTCAGAGCCATTTCGATGCCTTTAAAGGCTAAGCTCAGCCCGCCCAAACATCGAGGACATATCGGCCATCTGAGGAAAACTCTTCCATCCAGGCCTCGGCCTCAGCGAAACTGACATCCTTTTCCTCGGCATATAGCTTTGTCAGAGTCCGGCGCACATCGGGTTCCATGCTCGCGCCATCCCCGCAGACATAGACAATGGCGCCCTTTTCGATCAGCTCCCAAGCTTTGGCTTGCTGCTGGCGCAGGACATCTTGGACATAGACCCGTTCGGCCTGCGCGCGCGAGAAAGCGGTATGAAGCTCGATCAAGCCGTCTGCTTCAGCGGCTTTCAGCTCATCTTCATAGATGAAGTCCTGGTCGGGGTGGCGGCAGCCAAAGAAGAGCATGGCCTCACCAAGCTTTGCGCCGGCTGCTTTTTGGCCTCGGCGCGCCTGGATAAACCCACGGAAAGGCGCCAGGCCGGTGCCCGGGCCGATCATGATGATCGGGACCGATGGGTCTTCTGGCAGGCGGAAGGTAGAGCTTGGAGGTTGAACCACTGCTTGGACAATGTCGCCCTCGCTAAGGCCTGTCAGATGGGTCGAGCATACGCCTTGATAGGTGCCATGCCCTGATCTCGCAGGTCCTTCAACCACGCCGACTGTGATCGAGCACCGGTCTGGCGCGGCGGCCATGGATGAGGAGATCGAGTAATAGCGCGGCGTCAGCCACGGGATCAGCTCGAGGAAGACCGCAAAGGGCAACTCGCAGGCTGGGAACTCTTCTAAAATGTCGAGCACGGATTTGCGTTTCGCCTGAATCTCTTTTCGATAGAGGTCGACGCCGTCTTTTTCAGGCGCCGCCAGCGCCTCAAGCTTGGGCTTGCTGTCCGGGCAATGGGTGTGGGTGGCGAGCACGCTGATATCTTTACGGGTCGCGACCGCTTGCAGTTCGCCATAGCGCTCAGCCAAGCGGCGGACGGAAAACGTGCTGCCACTTGGGAAGGGTCCGCGCATCTGGCTGCGCGATTCAATCCGAATGAAAGCGTCGCCATCAATGCCAATGCGTTTGAGCGCGCGCTCCACTAGTCCCGGCGGATTGATCGGCACGACGCAGAGATGATCGCCCGGCTCATAGGTCACCCCATCCGGCAGCTCGATCTCAATGTGGCGGGTGGACCGGACCTCATCGCTGCCTTTGACCGGCGTCTGCAGCTCGCGATTGGCAAGGACGCGCATGTCCATCGCCCCAGCCTGATGCGCGACCGGATTGGCGGTGACGCTTTCAGCGATCTCCACCTTATAGAGCGGCTCAGCAGCGATCGGGGCGGAGAAGTCGATGCCAATATCGAGCGCCTCGCCAAGCGTTGGCCAGAGCGTGTCGAGCCAGGTTTGGAATTGCCCGTCGAGATCATCGCGCGCATCGCCCTCCCCGCGGGTCGCAAGCCGCGTTGCACCGAGCGCTTGCAGACGCTCATCAATCTCGCGCGGCACGGTTTGGAAAGTCGCGGCCCAATCGCGGCTGCCGCAGCCGAACACCATGTAGGAAACGCCTTCAACATCTGCGGCGCTCGCCTCGTCCAGCCAGGACACGAATTTAGCGGCATTGTTGGGCGGCGCGCCATTATAGGACGCGCTGAGGATCACCACGGCGCCGTCTTTTGGGAGCTTGCCGACATAATCGTCGAGCGCGGCCATGGTGACGTCAAAGCCGTTCACCTCGCCGACTTGCGCAACATCGCGGGCCAGGCCCTCGGTGGTGCCAAGGTTTGAGCCATAGAGGACGCAAAGCTTGGTGTCGTGCTTCGGCCGCCGAGCGCTGGCGGCGGTCTTGTCTTCTTCAGCGTCAGGGGCCGCGCTTACGCCCGTGCCGCGGACAATATCGTCGCGCACCCGGACCTTGATGCGGAAATCATCCGGCTTCAGCGACAGCGTCTCTTTGATCTTCAGCTGATAGTCCGTGTGGTCGAACAGGTGGAAGCGCTGGAGCAGCATGCCC
>JBCBDI010000073.1:0-11270 GCA_038529885.1 Pseudomonadota bacterium | reverse complement strand
GCTTTGGTCTCGGTGATGGAAGATGCCGGTCTCGACGCGGTTCCGATCATTGCTTTTTTGAGTTTCTTTGTCGGCATGGTCGTCGCCTTCATTGGTGCTACGACCTTGTCGCAGTTTGGCGCGACGATCTTTGTGGTCGAACTGGTCGGCTTTGGCGTTCTTCGAGAGCTGGGCGGTGTCTTGGTCGCGATCATCATCGCCGGTCGCACCAATTCCGCCTTTACCGCTCAAATCGGTGCGATGAAGATGCGCCAAGAGATCGACGCCATGCAGACGCTGGGCCTCGATCCCATGAATGTCATCGTTGCACCGCGCGTGCTGGCCATGATGATTATGGTGCCTGTTCTCACCTTTATCGGCATGCTGACGGCCATAGCTGGCGGTATGGCGGTCGGTTGGCTAGTTTTGGATATCAATCCGACCGTCTTCTTCAATCGCTTGCAGGACGCGGTTCCATTGACCCAGTTTTGGGTCGGTATGTCGAAGGCCCCGGTCTTTGGGCTCGCCATTGCTTTGATCGGCTGTCGCCAAGGCTTGGAAGTTGGTGGCAGCGTTCAATCGCTCGGACATCACACCACCAAGTCTGTGGTCCAGGCCCTCTTCGCGATCATCGTCATCGATGCCTTATTCGCCATTTTCTACATGGAGATGGGCATATGACCGATACGGCAATCAAAGTCCGCGGCTTGAAGACCGCTTATGGCACACATGTCGTGCATGAGAACTTGGATCTCGATGTCCGCCGCGGCGAGGTGATTGGAGTGATCGGCCCGTCCGGTTGCGGCAAATCCGTTTTGTTGCGCGCGATTACCGGCCTCAAACAGCCGAGCGCCGGGTCCGTTGATGTGTTCGGGCAGGATGTCATCCACCTCCACAATGAGGATGTCGACGCCTTGCAAAGGCTTTGGGGCATTATGTTCCAAGACGGGGCGCTGTTCTCAAACCTCACCGTGCGCGAGAACGTCATGGTGCCGATGAAAGAGCATACGGACCTGCCATTGCCTTTGATGAAAGAGCTGGCAGATCAGAAAATCCGGATGTCAGGTCTTGAGACCTGGGCGGGCCGCAAATACCCCTCAGATCTGTCCGGTGGGATGCGCAAACGCGCCGCTTTGGCACGCGCTTTGGCGCTCGATCCGCCTTTATTGTTCCTAGATGAACCAACCGCAGGACTTGACCCGATCACGGCTGCGGGATTTGATCAATTGATCCGCGATCTGCAGAAGTCATTGGGATTAACCGTGTTTTTGGTCACCCATGACGTGGATACGCTGGCTGTCACGTGCGACCGGATCGCCGTGTTGGGGGAAAAACGCACCCTCGCAGTTGGCACGATGGATGAATTGAGACGAGAGCCTCATCCCTGGATTCAGGACTATTTCGGGGGACCAAGAGGCCGCGGCGCAATAATGGGAGCCGGATGATGGAAACACGTGCGAACTACGCTCTGATCGGCGCTTTCGTGCTGCTCGCGGCTGCCGCTGTGATCGGCTTTGCGCTGTGGCTCGGCTCGTCGCAATTCAATCGCGACTATGCCCGCTATGATGTCGTCTTCCCAGGCCCGGTCTCTTTGGAAGAAGGGGCCTCGGTGCGCTATATCGGGATCAAAGTGGGCGAGGTGGAAAGCGTCCGCGTTGACCGCGAAGATACAGCCATGGTCCGCGCTCGCTTACGGGTAGACCGCGCAACACCGGTCAAGAACGACTCCACGGCTGTGATCGATTTTGCTGGCATCACTGGTGTAACCTTCGTGCAAATCAATGCCGGCACCCATGAGGCAGGTCCGCTCTTGCCACAGCCCTATCAAGAAATTCCGGTCATCGCTGCAGCTGAAACGCCCTTGGCAGCTTTGTTCGATGGCGGCGCCCAAATCATGGGCCAGGCTGGTATGACCATGGAACAGCTCAGCGGGCTCCTGACCGAGGAGAACGTGGACGCATTCTCAGAGATCCTGATCAATATCCGCGATATCACAGCCGCCGTTTCTAAGGATGATGAAGAACTGCTCCGCCAGAGCATTGCCACGCTCGCTTCGCTTGAGCGCGCCGGGGAGAATCTCAGCAAAGCGTCTAATGATCTAACTCAAGTGGCGACTTCCATAGACGGCGAACTGCAAAGCCTTTCGACCGAGCTTAAAGGGCTGGTGAATGCGCTGAATGGCGCCACCGGTGACGCCTCCGAGACGCTTGCGCAAAGCCAACGTGCGATCGAAGCGGCGACGCGGCTCGTCGAAGGTGGGGCAACGGATACAATGCAACAGTCCAGTCTCGCAGCCCAAGAGCTGCGCGTGCTGATTGCGCGCCTAGATCGCCTCACGCGTGACTTAGAGCAAAACCCGCAGGGCCTCGTCGTTGGCAAGCCTCTGCCATATGAGGACCGCCGCTAATGCGTATTCAGCTGATTTCCGCTCTCGCCGCCGCAACGGCGCTTACCGGCTGCCTGTCTGTTTTGCCCGAGCCTGAAGCGCCCGATGCGCTCTATCGGATTGAAGCGGCGCGCGACCTGAGCGGGCTCACCCAAGATCTCATCATTCGCGAGCCTGAAGCGCCGCGTTTGATGGCTGGCCAAGGCATTGTCAGCGAGGCAAGCGACGGCGCGCTGCGCCTTATTCCTGGCGTGGAATGGTCGGGCAGCGCAACGCGTCAGATCCAGCTCGCAATGATTGACAGTTTCACCGTCGGCGAGAGCGGCAATGCGCTGCTGCCAGAGCTTGGCGTGATCGCGCCCTACGAGATGGCGAGCCAGCTCAAAGCATTGAACCTGAAAGGCAATCGCGCGGTGTGCACGATGACGGCGAGTGTCGTTGCGACTCAAGGCCGTCAACTCGTCGCTCGTAGCGAAATAAGCTCACAGGCGAACGCGGCCTCTAATTCAGGACGTGATCGCGCTTTGGCTTTGCGGGAAGCAGCGTCTGACTGCGCCGTCCAGGCGGCGGAATTCGCGATTGGCGTCATTCCGGCCGCCGATTAGGCGACCGAGCTGATCGCGTCCGTTTCGTGATTGGGGATCGGTAGAAAGAAACTCACCTGCGTCCCGCGCCCTTCCTGGCTGGCAATGCTGAGGCGTCCGCCATGCATTTCGGCGAAGGATTTGGTCAAAGCGAGGCCGAGCCCGGTGCCATCGAAATTACGATCCCGCGTGTCACTGACCTGCTCAAACGGCTCACCGAGGCGCGGTAAAGCATCGGCTGGAATACCAATCCCATTATCGCGCACAGCGATGCGTAGCTCATCATCTTTCTGGTCGACCGTGACCCGGATCTCGCCGCCTTCATCGGTAAACTTGATCGCGTTCGAAACCAGATTGAGGATCATTTGGCGAATGGCGCGGTGATCGGCTTCAACGAGTGGCAAGCCCGGATTGGAGACCAATTTGAGCGAAATATCTTTCTCTTCGGCCTTGCGCCGGATCATCCGGATGGCAGCATCGACAGGATCAACAATATCGATTGGGTGTAGATCCACCGTCATCTTGCCGGCTTCAATCTTCGCCATGTCCAGAATGTCGGTGATCATATCGAGCAGATGTTTGCCGGAATCGAGAATGTCCTGCGCATATTCCTTATAGCGCTGATCCCCCAGCGGCCCGTACATTTCATCGACCAAGATCTCTGAGAACCCGTTGATAGCATTCAAAGGCGTGCGCAATTCATGGCTCATATTGGCCAGGAAGGCGCTTTTTGAGTTGGCCGAGCGTTCGGCCCGCTGCTTTTCCATTTTCAGCGATTTGGTGAGTTGCGCCGTGGTCGTTTCGGAGCGTTCCAGCTCAGCTACAAGTTTGCGCAAACGCGCCTGCTGCTTGGTGAGCTCAACTTCATTTCGAACATCACTCGATACATCCAAACCCATCGTGATCATGCCGCCAGATTTGGTCGTGCGCTCTACAATCTTAAACCATTGGCCATCACGAATTTTGACGATCTCCGCCCGATCATCCGGGGCTTTTGGTCGGCGCTCTAGGATGTTCGCGGCTTGCGCCAGCATCACCGTGTCATAGCCCATGCCGGTGCGGACCGTCGGTTCGAGGCCAAAGACTTTCAGAAACGCCCGGTTCCAATAGATCAGCCGCTTGCGCCCATCCCACAGCGCGAACGGGCCGGAGAAGCCTTCTAGTGCACCGCGCAGACGGTTCTCAGCCTGCCTTGTGCGGGCAATCGCGATCTTCATGTCGGTGACATCGCGCAAGATGCCGTTCAGTGCGCCGCTGCCTTCATCGGGCTTGGCGCGCATATCGAACCAAACCGATTTGTCGGTATTGGCGAAGACTTGCGAGATGAAGCCGCGTTCCTGCAAAGTTGAGAGCGATTGCTCCATCGCCTCGACATGGTCCTCGCCGACAAATCGCAAAAGATCATCAATCGTGCATTCAATCGCGCCCGGCTCACCGAGCAATTGCCCGGCTTCTTCGCTGAAAGAAAAGAGCTGGGTCTTCGGGTTCCAGGACCAAAATCCAGCTTTGGCTTGGCTGAGCACAGTTTTGAGAATGCGCCCGGCGCGTGTCGCTTCGCCCTCATAGGCTTCAGACTCGGTGCGGCGCTGCTCGAGCAGGCGGAACAGGCCGAGGATGGCAAGCGCCGGGCCCAATAACAGCAAGGCATAGACCAAGAGATCGATCAAAGTCGCGCGCGTAAATGTCGGAAACACATTCGTCGCACAGACCGAGAGGGTCGTGCTGGGCACCGGCGAACAGGCGGAAATGTTCTGCGCTGAACCAAAATTAGCGCCGTCTAATGTGCCGTCGACCAGATTAAAGCTCCGCTCACCTTGCGCATCAGGCAGCCAATCTGAGCCAGCCACAAACCCCACGCGTGACCCGCCCGATTCAGGGTCATACACGACGATCACGTCATTGGCGGGGGTGAAGCCGGAAAGCTGTCCGCTGGCTAGTAATTGCGATCCGGTCTCGCCCGCCTCACGCAGACGCGAGCCTTCTGCGGCGGTTAGCGCGTCTGCGAGCGAGACAACCGTCTCAAGTTCTGGATGGGTGCGCGCCGTTTGCGAGGGCGACCATCCGGCTTGATAGCCAAGCCGCATAGCCAACTCGACTTTGGCGATTTGGCCAGACACCCGCTCCGACAAAGCAAGCGCTTCGCGATGGGTTTGGACTTGCATTGCCGCTGTCGCGCGGCCGCGATCATCATAGGCTTTGAGACCGAGAGCGATGCCTTCGACAAGAATGATCAAGCCGAGCGCTTTGGTCAGGCTCAGGGAGGGCCGGGACGCTTTCGCCCCCGCCACCTTTGTCTTTCCCGCTTTCGCCCTTCGACGCGCCACGGCTTGCACCTTTCTGGTTGCGCCCCACCCGGGCGCATCTCCTCACCCGGCACCTTTCGCGGTTGAAGGTTCAGGATTGGTTAACCACTGACACGATTCTGTTAAGATTTGCCGCGCTAGCCAAGCGTCCGAGTGATAATGTCGGAGGCGTTTTTCGACAAATCCTTCGCCCTCAAGGCCTTAAGCGCTGTCTCAGCTTCGCCGCGCGCTTGCGGTTCAAGCGACTTCCATTGCTCGAATGAGGTGAGGAGGCGCGCCGCCAGCGCTGGATTGATCGCATCGGCGCGGCTGATCACATCTGTCACCAAGCGATAGCCCGCACCATCTGGCGCATGGAAAGCGGCGAGGTTTTGCATCGCGAAAACGGCCACAACAGACCGCACACGATTGGGATTGCTGAGGTCAAAATCGCCATGCTCTAGGAGCCTTGCGACCTCTTCGACACTCCCTGTGCTGGCTTGCACCGCAAACCATTTGTCCATGACCAGCGGATTGCTCGCCCATTTTTCGGCGAAGTCCGTGATGCTTCTCGCTTTCGAGGCGCCTTTGGCCACGCAGAGCGCGCGTAAGGCTGCGAGGCTTTCCGTCATGTTTGGCGCGGCTTTGAAGGCTTCCCGGAGCGTTGCATCGCCTTTTTGTCCGCCGGTTGCCCCGATCAGGGTCAACATGGCTGTACGCAATGCGCGAGCGCCAGATTGCTCCGCGTCTGGTTTGAACGGCGATGGCGTTGGCGTTGCGAGAATGTCTTTTGCGTCGTCTGCCAATTCCGTCGCGAGGGCGCGCTGCGCGACCTGGCGGGCTTCGCTGAGCGCGCGCGGATTGGCTGGAATATGTTCGAGGAAAAGCTCGCCCACATCGGGCAGGCGGGTGAGCAAAGCAGCGAACGCTGGATCGGCGCGATTGGCGCGCACAGCAGACGCAATCGCCGATATGATTGCAGGATTGGGCTCGGATTTGCCCTCATAAGCTAGTGCCAGAATGTCCTTTTTGATCAGAGCCTGCAGACTGTTCCACTGATTGAACGGATCATCATCCACCCTGGCAAGTGCGAGCACATGATCATCATCGATTTGATGGTCGAGCCGAATGGGCGCTGAGAACCCACGATTGAGAGAGACCAGTGGGCGTTCGGCCTGTCGCGCAACGCGCCAGACCAATTCATCGCTCTCGAGCAAGAGGGTCAGGTCTTCAAGCTTTTCGCCTGATCGCGTGAACGCCGCGGCCTTGATGGGCATAGGCAAGGGTTTTGGGGCGTCATTGCCAGGCGTCTTCGGATTGGTTTGCGACAGGATTACAGACAGGGTGCGAGCATCCTCGTCCCAAATCTCATTCGCTGTGACGGTCGGCGTGCCAGGCTGGCTGTACCAGCGCCGGAAGGCCGCAAGGTCTTCGCCGCTCGCATCCTCGAAGCATTTATAGAAATGCTCAATCGTCGTCGCTTCGCCATCATGACGGTCAAAATAGATCTGCATGCCCTTGGCGAAGGGTTCGTCGCCGATCAGCGTTTTCAACATGCGGATGAGCTCAGCTCCTTTTTCATACACGGTCGCGGTGTAGAGATTGTCGATGCTGGCATAGCCGTCAGGGCGCACTTGGTGGGCGAGGGGACCGGCGTCTTCAGCAAATTGACGGGCACGCAAACGAATGACGTCTTTGATCCGCTGCACCGGGCGCGAGCGCATATCGGCGCTAAACTCTTGGTCGCGGAAAACGGTGAGACCTTCTTTCAAACAGAGCTGAAACCAATCGCGGCACGTGATGCGATTGCCGGTCCAGTTGTGGAAATATTCATGACCGACAATGCTCTCAATCGCTTCGAAGTCGGCATCTGTCGCGGTCGCCTCATCGGCCAGCACATAGGCTGAATTGAAAATGTTGAGGCCCTTATTCTCCATCGCCCCGAAATTGAAATCGCGCACGGCCACAATGTTGAAAACGCCGAGGTCGTACTCGCGCGCAAAGACATCCTCATCCCATTTCATCGAGGCTTTGAGGCTTTCCATCGCCCAAGCGGCGCGCTCGCCATCGCCTTTATCGACATGTACCGCCAAGTCGACATGAGCGCCGTTCATGGTGGTGTAGGTGTCTGTGAAGACATCATAGTCGCCAGCGCAGAGCGCGAAGAGATAAGACGGTTTCGGATGTGGGTCGTCCCATTCGGCGAAGTGACGGCCATTGTCGAGGTCGCCGGTCTCGCCAGGTGTCCCGTTTGAGAGCAGGATCGGATAGGCAGCTTTGTCGGCTTCAATCCGAACCTTGAAGCGGCTCATCACATCTGGGCGATCTGGCCAGAAAGTGATGCGGCGAAAGCCAATACTTTCGCACTGAGAACAGAACCGGTCGCCGGATATGTAGAGGCCAGACAGCGCGGTATTCGCAGATGGATCGATCGTCACCGTCGTTTCGAGCGTGAATGCGTCCGGGACGTTGAGGAGCGTCAGCGTCTCTTCGGTCAGGTCATATGCATCGGCTGAAAGCGCGCGCCCATCAATCGCAATCGCGTCGAGCGTAAGCTGCACGCCATCTAGAACCAGGTCTCCGGGACTCAGGCGGCGGATCTGCAGTGTTGAGCGGACCTTCGTGGCGCTGGGCTCTAAGTCGAAGACCATCTCCACGTGCTCAATGGCAAACGGATAGGGCGTGTAGTCTGCGAGTTTAATCTGAACCGGCGTTTCCGTGCGCATGAAAGGGCCTTTCTTGAACTGAGCCTTTCCATTTAGACGTCCTGCCGCCGCTTGCAATCTATCGATTTGTTCAACTGCATTTTCCCCAGGTGGAGCCTACCGTGGCGTCACGGGTTTCCGCGCACATCAACCACGCTATTGTCCCTGCTATAAGAAATGACAGGGAGGCCAAAAGGGTCATGAATTTTGATTTCTCCGATGATCAAAAATTCCTCGGGAACGAAGCGCGAAAATTCCTTGATGGGGAATGTACGACGCAGCACGTGCGTGAGGTTTTGAATGATGATGACAAATCCCACCACGAAGGCGTGTGGGAGAAAGTCAAAGAAATGGGCTGGCTCGGCACCGCTATTCCAGAAGAGCATGGCGGACTTGGTCTTGGGTCACTGGAGCTTTGCGTCTTAGCCGAAGAAATGGGCCGCGCGCTGGCGCCGGTGCCATTTGCAAGCACCGTCTATTTCTTCGCTGAAGGCATGATGATTGCGGGCAGCGACACGCAGAAAGGCGCGGTTCTGCCTGGCGTCGCAAGCGGTGATGTCATTGGCTGTTATGCCGCCAGCGAAGGCCCCGGCAATCCTGATCCGGCAAAGCTCTCAGTGAGCTTTGATGGCAGCAAGCTGTCTGGCACGAAAATCCCGGTCACCGATGGCGATGTTGCAACGCACGCGATTGTGCTCGCCAAAGAAGGCAGCGGCGCAAGCTTGGTGCTGGTTGATCTCAATGGCGACGGCGTGACCCGCAAGTCTGTGAAAACGCTGGAGCCGACCCGCAGCCATGCAGAGATCAGCTTTGATGGTGCTGCTGGCGAGCGTCTCGGCGAGGCGGGCGCCGGTGGCGACCTGCATGATGCGATTATGAACCGCGCGGCAGTTCTGCTCGCCTTTGAACAGCTCGGCGGTGCCACACGCTGCCTAGAAATGGCGACCGATTATGCCAAAGAGCGTTATGCCTTTGGTCGTCCGATTGGCGGCAATCAGGCGATCAAGCACAAGCTTGCGGACATGTATGTCAAAAACGAAGTCGCGCGCTCAAATTGCTATTATGGCGCTTGGGCGCTTTCGACGGACGCTACCGAGCTGCCAGAGGCCGCCGCGGCCGCTCGTTTAGCGGCAAGTGAAGCCTACTGGTACGCGTCAAAAGAGAATATCCAAACCCATGGTGGTATGGGCTTTACTTGGGAAGTCGATTGCCACTTGTTCTACCGCAGAGCCAAACTGCTCGCGGTCCAAGCGGGCGCTCCTAAAGTTTGGAAAGAGAAATTGGTCCGCGCGCTCGAATTGAAGAACGCGGCTTAAGGCACGGAGAAAGACAAATGGATTTCAACGATACCCCAGAAGAAGCAGAATTCCGCTCCGAAGCGCGGGCATTCTTGGCGAAACACCTCGAACCAAAGGGCGCAAAGCCAATGCGCCAGCGCCTGTCGGGTGAAGAGTTTATGGCAAAAGCCAAAGACTGGCAGGCCACGAAAGCCAAAGAAGGCTATGCCAAGATCACTTGGCCAAAAGAAATGGGCGGGCGCGGCGGCACGCCAATGCAGCAGGTCATTTGGGGCCAGGAAGAAGGCCAGTTCGATGCGCCAACCGGGCCATTCACGATTGGCCTCGGCATGTGTATCCCAACGGTCATCGCGTTTGGCTCTGACGAACACAAAAAGCGCTATGTACAGAAAGCTCTGATGGGCGAAGAGATTTGGTGCCAGCTCTTCTCTGAGCCGTCTGCAGGTTCGGATGTCGCGGGCCTCAAGACGCGCGCGGTTAAAGATGGCGACGAATGGGTCATCAATGGGCAGAAAGTTTGGACGTCCGGTGCGCACTATTCTGACTATGGCATCCTGCTGGTGCGGACTGATCCAAAAGCGGCCAAGCATAAGGGCCTGACCATGTTCATCGTGGACATGAAGCAGCAAGGCGTCGAAGCGCGCCCAATTCACCAGGCGTCTGGCGGCCGCGAGTTTAACGAAGTCTATTTCACAGACGTTCGCATTCCCGACAGCGACCGCCTCGGCGAAGTGGGTCAAGGCTGGAAAGTCGCGATCGTGACGCTAATGAATGAGCGCCTCGCCGTCGGCGGGTCTCCGGGGCCCGATTGGGCCGAGATCATGAACTATGCCAAAGATGCCGGCGCGATCAGCGATTCCGCATTTCGCGATAATCTAGCGGATTGGTATGTCGCGGCTCAAGGCTATAAGCTGACCAAGCTGCGCACCCAGACGGCACTCTCAAAGGGTCAAACGCCGGGACCGGAAAACTCCATTGGCAAGATTATCACCGCCAATCAGCTCCAGGATATCTGTAACTCGGCGATTGAGATGCAGGACCATTATGGCCTGATGACCGGCGATGACATGCCAGCTGACGGCTTGTTCCAACAGAGCTTCATGTGGGCGCCTGGCTTGCGCATCGCTGGCGGTACAGATGAAATCCTGAAGAATATTATCGCTGAGCGCGTACTTGGCCTGCCCCAGGATGTTCGGGTCGACAAGGACCTACCATTTGATGAGCTCAAATCAGGGTAATTTCATGTAAAAACAGGTGGTTTCAGACGGAAGCCACCTGTCATTTTCGGTAATTCTACCTTAACGAGAAGAGGTTTAACGTGTCTCGATTGGAGAGACGTTAGAGATGTTTTCGTCAAAGTCGAAAACAAAGATAAACCTCGAACGTGCGACGGCCTCGGCGCCGGCGTCGATCCCTATTTTGCGCCCGCAAGTCGACAATCGCGGCGCGCCGCGTAAAGGCGTCTGGTGCGTTTGTCAGGTGATGACGCGTGACGGTGCTATTCGTGAAGGGATTATTCTAGACGTCTCCAAAACTGGCGCGCGCATCCGCTTTCGCGACCGCGGCGAGCTGCCCGATATCGTTAAGATCAAAGCCTCGCGCATCGGGCTTCACCGCTTTGCACGCGTTGTCTGGCAACGCACGCCAGATGCGGGTTTGGAATTTATTTCCGGGCAGACGGTGCCGCGCTAAAACACCCCCATGGCGAGCCCAGCCGCCAGGGCCGCTCCGACGCTTCGACACGTCTCAAGTTCAGCCTGAGGGATGGTTTTTTCGGCCAGAATCTCGGCTTCGGTTTGTGCATGCGTGCAGACAATTAGCGGGCTATCCGATGGGCAAGATCGTCGACGTAGGGTCCGATGTCCTCCGGATCGAGCGCCTTATTGATGGTTCCCAACGCCTCCGCTTCATCCGCATCAAAGTCGCGCGCGCTCAGGATGATTTCGAGCGCGCGTCCGAGGCCGGTCTGTCGTGCCATGCGTGATGCACCGCCGCCGCAAGGGAGAATCCCCATACCGACTTCCATCTGCATAAAC
>JBCBDI010000072.1:0-11434 GCA_038529885.1 Pseudomonadota bacterium | reverse complement strand
GTGAAACCGTAAGCGTCGGCGACCTGCTGAATGCCGTTGGGCGGCGGTCATATGGGCCCGTTTTACTGCTTTTAGGCTTCATCGCCATCAGCCCGCTGACCATCATTCCAGGGGCTAATGTGCTTATGGCGCTGATCACGCTCATTTTTGCGATACAGATGGTGATCGGCCGGCCTTATCCGTGGATTCCGAAAAAGGCGCTCGCGTTTAGTTTTCCGCGCAAACACTTGGTTGCGGGGGTCGCCATGGCCGACAAATATGTGGCGCAAGTCGACCGTTTCCTGAAACCGCGCTTGACCTTCCTCACGCAGACGCCGTTCGTGAATCTGGTCGCGCTGGCTTGTGTCGGCGCGGCTTTGGTGACTTTGCCGCTCTCCTTTGTGCCGCTCGGGCCAGTGATTCCGAGTCTCGCCATCTTGCTGTTTGGTCTTGCGATTACCGCCCGCGACGGCTTCGTGATCCTGCTCGCCGGGGCGAGCCTGGTCGGCGCTTGCTATGTTTTGATGCGGGTTTGGGCTGTTCTGCCCTTCGTATAGGTCTTGATTTTAACCTATTTCAGCGCGACATGGGCCTCATGGTCGATCTATACCACAACCGCGTTTTAGAGCTCGCCGCTGACATCCCGCATGTCGGCGTGCTTGAGGACGCGCATGGGTCGGCTACGAAAGTCTCACGAATTTGCGGATCGACAGTCCGGGTCGATGTGAAACTCGAAACGGACGGCGACACGGTCGCTGAAATTGCCGTTGATCCTAAAGCGTGCGCGCTTGGCCAAGCCGCCACGGCGATCCTATCTGAACATGCTGTTGGTGCGACGTATGACGAGTTGGTCCAAGTTCGCGACCAACTTCGTGCGATGCTGAAAGAAGGCGCTGAGCCTCCGCAAGGCCGGTTCTGGGAGCTGCGTCACCTAGAGGGCGTCCGCGATTATCCGCCGCGCCATGCGTCAACGATGCTCGCTTATGAGGCCATATTAGAGGCCATAGAGACCGCCCGAACCAGTCGGGCTGCGGCAGCTGACGCGCTGCCCGCGGCCTAACTCAGCGCAAGACAGGGGCCCGCGCCCTATTCGCCTGAGGTCAAAGCGTTTAAACCCATTTCCAAGAGACTATTCGGGACCTAACCGTCATGTCCGGCCTACGCCGTTCCATCGCTTATGGCTTGCTCAAGGCCTATAAGCTGACCCTTTCACCGGTCTTCGCTCTGTTCGGGGCGCAGTGCCGGCATGAACCGACTTGCAGTCAGTATTGCGCTGAATGCGTCGCTCGGCATGGGGTCTGGAAAGGGGGGTGGATGGGGATGGCTCGCATCCTGCGCTGCCGACCCGGAGGCTCCAAAGGCTATGACCCGGCTCCCTTGGAAACGAAATCTGCACCCTTTTGGGCTCCATGGCGATATGGGGATTGGGCTTTGACAGAACGCCCATTTCCTGGTCATGGGCCAGACAAGAAATGAAAAGACAACGAAGATGATTAAAGTCACGCTTCCTGACGGCGCGGTTCGCGAGTATGAGAACGGTGCCAGTCCTTATGATGTGGCGGCGAGTATTTCCAACTCGCTCGCTAAAAAAGCCCTCGCGGCGAAAGTCGATGGCGAACTCTATGACCTGACGCGTCCACTCGAAGGCGACGTCAATCTCGCCCTGATAACAGCCAAAGATCCGGAAGGCTTGGAGCTCATCCGGCACGATGCCGCGCACGTTCTCGCGCAGGCTGTTCAAGCGCTCTATCCGGATACACAGGTCACAATCGGTCCTGTTATCGATGATGGATTTTACTATGACTTCGCTCGTGAAGCGCCGTTCTCGTCTGAAGACTTTGAGAAGATCGAGAAGAAAATGGCCGACATCGTCGATGCTGACTATCCGATCATTCGCGAAGTCTGGCAGAAAGAACAAGCGATCGAGACATTCAAATCGATTGGCGAGGACTATAAAGCCCAAATCATCGATGACATCATCCCGCCTGGCGAGCCGATCACGGTCTACAAGCAAGGCGATTGGTTCGACCTTTGCCGCGGCCCTCACCTGCCCAGTACAGGCAAGCTGCCCAAAGCCTTCAAACTGATGAAGCTTGCCGGTGCCTATTGGCGCGGCGACAGCAAGAATGAAATGCTGCAGCGGATGTACGGCACGGCTTGGGCGAATGAGAAAGAGCTCAAAGCCCACCTGACACGTCTCGAAGAGGCTGAGAAGCGCGACCATAGAAAGCTCGCGACGCAGCTGGATCTCTTCCACTTAGATGGCGAAGCCGCGGCCGGATCGGTCTTCTGGCACCCAAAAGGCTATCAGATTTGGCTCCAAGTTGAGGCTTATATCCGTCGGCGTCTCTCTGAAGAGGGCTATGATGAGATTAAGACGCCGCAACTCATGGATGCGGCGCAATGGGAAAAATCAGGCCATTGGGGCAAGTTCCGCGAGAACATGTTCGTTGTGCCCGACTTCATCCCAGACGGCGAGGGCGATGTCGTCGTGCCGGAAGACGCAAAAATGATGGCAATCAAGCCGATGAACTGTCCAGCGCATGTTGAGGTGTTCAAGTCGGGTCAAAAGTCCTATCGCGACCTGCCTTTGCGCTTGGCCGAGTTTGGTTGCTGCCACCGGAACGAACCGCATGGAGCTTTGCATGGGATTATGCGCGTGCGCCAATTCACGCAGGATGATGCGCATATTTTCTGCCGTGAAGATCAGATCATCTCAGAAACAGAACGCTTCTGCGCCTTGCTGCAGAGCGTCTATGAGGATTTCGGCTTCTCTGATGTCGCTGTGAAACTCTCGACGCGTCCAGAGGTTCGAGCCGGCTCAGATGAGGTCTGGGACCGCGCCGAAGCCGATCTGGAAGAAGCAATCAAAGTCACGGGCTTGCCGTATGAGATCATGCCTGGCGAAGGCGCGTTTTATGGTCCGAAGCTTGAGTTCCAATTGACCGATGCGATCGGCCGGGTCTGGCAGTGCGGGACGCTGCAGCTGGACTTTGTTTTGCCAGAACGCTTGGGCGCGGAATATGTGGCCGAAAGCGGCGAGAAGGCACGTCCTGTCATGCTGCATCGCGCGATACTTGGGTCTCTAGAGCGGTTCTTGGGCATCTTGATCGAAGAGTTTGCCGGTGCGTTCCCGCTCTGGCTGGCGCCCGTGCAAGTTGTCGTGGCGACCATCTCAGAGAATACAGACGCCTATGCCGAAGAGGTCGCCGAAGAGTTGCGTTCAATGGGCTTGCGGGTGGAAACGGATCTGCGATCTGAAAAGATCAATTACAAAGTTCGTGAACATTCCGTCCAAAAAGTCCCGGTCATCGCCGTGGTGGGCCAGCGCGAAGCCGAGGAGCGTAAACTTGCGCTTCGCCGGTTTGGCTCCAAAGCACAAGAGATCGTGACGCTGGATGAAGGAAAGACTATGCTCGCCCAAGAGGCCCTCGCGCCAGACTTGAAGCGTACGGTGAGCTAATTGATGACCTTCGGCCCGAGAACCTTTGCGCCAATATTGACGGCGATCATGGTTCTCTGGCCGATCATCGGATACATGGGCGCGCAAGGCTATACGGTCGCTGTCGCGCTCACCGGATTGCTCGGGATTTTCTATCTCCATGTGTCAGGGGTTCGGCGATACGCGTTCGCAGGCATTGCCTTTACGCTATGGGTGGTCGCTGCAGGATATTGGTCCCCAGAAGCGGCGAGCCTGCTCACGGGCAACGTTTTTTCAGGATCCTTCTCAATGGACATGCCGGGGATCCGGTTCGCGCTGATTGTGCTGGCCGCGATGGGAACGCTTGTCGCGATCTGGGCGATCCCGACGCGGTCTAGCCGGATCAGTCTTGGCGTCATGGTGGGCGTGGCATTGGCGCAGTTCTTCAGCGTCGTCATTACGGCCATGTTCATGCCGCAAATCTTGGCGCTCTTGGCGCCGATTAGTGACCCCGTCGGAGAGATGCCGCAAAACCTTCTGCGCAATGCCAATTCCTTCGCGCTCCTCATGCCATTTTTGGTGGCGTGGATGTGGCATAGGCAAACCGGAGACTATTGGCGTTTGGCCGCGATCGGGCTGATTCTGGTTGCGCTCGCCGCATTTGCTCAAACCGGTACGCAGACCTCGATCGTGGGGGCCGTCTTCATGCTGCTTGGCATGCTGATTGTGAAAGTCGCGCCGACGAATGGGTTCCGGATCATTTTCACCAGTATTGCCTTCTATATCGCCACCGCGCCGACCCTATTAGGCGTTGGCATTCGCCTTATTCGCGAGACCGGCATGCCGCTTCCCGAGTCGTTTTTCTCGCGAACTTATTGCTGGGAATATGTCCGCACCAAAATCAGCGAGGCGCCTTTCTTCGGAAACGGTCTTGAAGCCTCGCACAGTTGGAAAGACTCCTATGCCGATCATCCGGAATGGCTGGCAGATGCAGCGGCGCGGTATGAGACGGGCGCGCAGTGGGTCGAATATCCAATCGTCCCCATTCATCCTCACAATATGCCTCTGCAAGTTTGGGCGGAAACCGGCATGGTCGGGGCATGTCTCGCCGCCGCTTTCGTCCTGTTCTTAGGTTGGCGACTAAAAGCGCCGAGCGAGTGGCCACCGATCGCGCGCTATGGCGCAGCAGGTTTGGTCGGAATTTGCCTCTCTTTGAGCAGTTTCTCGCTGAGCATGTGGAACGAAGCCTATTGGGCGAGCGTTGCGCTGGCGGTCGGGGTCGTCTTATTGCAAGCGCGTCATCAAAATGGGGTCACCCATTGAGCCGGATCGCTGTGTCCGCCATTGTCGTCACCTTTCACACCGGACCGCGGCTGAAAGAATGCTTATATGGGCTCGCGGCGGACCCAGACATTTCTGAAATCATCATTGTCGACAATGGCAATCCGCCGGAGATGGAAAGCTGGCTTGGGCAGTTCATATCTACGCGGCCGAGCGCGCACCTAATCAGCGGGCACGGCAATATCGGGTTTGGCGCTGGTGTGAACCTCGCTGTGGCTAAAGCCGAGGGTCCGCATCTCCTGATCATCAATCCGGATGCGGTGCTGCGTTGGAACTCGATTCCTGGACTGCAGGCCGTCGCTGAAACCTGTCCGACGCCTTGGATCATTGGCGGCAAAATCTATGATATTCGGGGGCGTGAAGAGCGGGGCGCGCGCCGCAAAACCCTGACGCTCGGACGAGCCATCTCGAGCATGCTGGGCTGGAACACATGGACCTTGGAAGCGACGCCGCCACCAAGCGACCCCGTCGATATGCCGGTTATTTCAGGCGCGTTCTTCCTTACCTCTAAAGACAGTATGGCCGCGCTTGAAGGCTTTGATGAAGGCTATTTTCTGCATGTCGAAGATATCGATTTATGTCGGCGCTGCACCGAGCTTGGAGGGCGCGTCATGTATAATCCGCGGGCAGGAGCGCTGCATTATGGCTCCACGTCAGAAGCACCGAGCCGGGTGGTGCAGGGACATAAGGCCGACAGTTTGGCGCGCTATTTCAAGAAGTTTGCAAAAGGTCCAGTTGAAAAGCTCATCGTGGCGATCGCCATGCCGATCATGCGCCTCGCTATGGCGCTCACGCGGGGCTAACTCTCGCGTTCCACAATGCTCAGCACATTTGGTGTGAAGTCTTGGAAGTCATAATCGGTGATGCGAAACGCCCAGCCTTCGGCTTTTTCATTGATCGCTTCGGCGCGCCGCGCGCCTTCACCCGCTTCTACAGCACGTAAGGTGACCCAGAGGCCGGTCGGATCGCGATAAGCGTTCAGATCTATCTCTAAGCCATCAAACGTCTCGCTAATATGCCGGGCAATGGGGGCAGATGTGAGATCGCTTGCCGGTTTGACATCCAGGGGCGCAAGGCGCGTGACGGCCAATGCCGTGGTTGAGGCCGCCAGCCGCGAAATCAGCGTATCGTCTTGATTCGGTGGGGCCGGGCGAAAACTCCTTGCATCTCCGCCTTCGAAGCGGCGAAGATAAAGCGACCGGCCCGCAAAGTCCGTAATACGAACGGAGCTTATCGCCGAAGGATCGATATTTATGATGTTGAAATCCATCCAAGCGCGGCGATTGTAAAAGGGCGGCAGTGTTCCTTTCGCGCGAAATGTTTGGTCTTGATCCGGTGCACGAACGTAGAGGGCATCATTTTTTCGTCCAATAATTAGACTGTGCTCAAGATTTCCAGCGCTGCCGAAAACTTCAACCAAAGCCCCATTGCCGCTTTGCAGAGGGTCGCCCAGTCCGACCCGGTCATGCTTATAGGGGTCATCTGTGCGTTTCTCATCGAAGCTCAGCGTTTCCAGTCCGCTTGCAAGTTCAGAGAGTCGTTCGGGTCTGACCGGGTAACCCCCGGTATCTTCTAAGACCCAACCGGATGCAGAACGGGCCAATGTGTAGGATTCATCGGCCAATGTGAAGCGGATGCGCTGCGCGTCTGACCGGGTCTGACTGAAGTTTTCCAAGACCGGTTGACCCAGTCGGGCATGGTCGCCGTCAGGGTTGGTGCGCGTCAGGCTGGTCAGACCCAGTATGACCCAAAGTCCGACGGCAAAGCCGGACAGAACCAAAACGCGCTTGCGCCGAGCGGTAGCGTGAGTTTGACTCATGAACCCACCTCCCGTCGATTGCGTAGGAATAGGAGGAGACCAAACACACCAATCAACAAGGGCCCCCCAAGTATCGTAAATAGACGTAGATATAGTTCTAATCGATCAATATCTTGTCGGAAGTCGCGTTCGATTTGGCGCAATCGGCTGCGCGTCTCGACGATGTCTTCGCGCAATCGGGACAGTTCTGCGCGCTCAGCATCGTTAAGTTCGGCACCGACATCCCCATCAAAGAACCCACCTGTGGCGCCAACGGTTTGAAGTTCTTCTAGTCTTTGCTGTGAGTCTGCGAGCCGGGTTTCAAGACGCGCTTGTTCTGTGAAAAAGCGCGATTGGGCGGCCTCACGCATGCGATCGACCGTCTCCATAGGACGTCTGCCTGGCGCTCGGGCGCGTAGGCTCATCAGTTCAGAACCACCGGACAGGCTGTCGAGCGCGTTTAAGACGAAAGCGGCATTGTCAGCGAAGGGCACTCCGCTTTGTAGGTTCAGATGCAGGCCATCATCGACCATATCCGCATCCGCGACGATGATGATATCCGCGTCAACGGCGCTGGTGCTCATATGCGGTGGCGCTTCTTGGGCGGCAGCGCGCGCGAGCTCAGCATAGATCGGATCATCTGGCAGATCGGGGGCAGGTGCGCCGTCTGGAAAGGCTGAGATAAGCGCTCCACTGACGCGCACCGCCAAGGGCGCGGCCCCGGTATCATTGGCTTGATAGAGCGAGACCGCGTCGCCAGCAGAGAGATCTGCAACCGCCCGATCGGGCGGAATATCGCTTGGCGCAGGGCCGGTTCGCATCAAAATCTCGCGTTGGCCTGGCGCGCCATCGTTCAAGATCAAGCGTCCCGGCGCGCCGAGATTAACCGTCCGCGAAATATCCGCCGTGACGATGTTCGAGCGCGACATCAGCGCTGGCGGTACGGCGAGAAAGAGCGGGTGTTGGAGCACGGTGGTGCGACCTTCACCGGCATCCGCTTCTATGGATAGAGCCGTTTCAGTGTCAGCGACCGCAGAATCGGCGAGACGAACGCCCCAGGCGCTTGCAAAAGCGTCTAGATCGGACCGGATCTGCCGGTTGGTGAGATTGAACGGGCCGGTGCCTTGCGAGGTTTTCGCGGCCGGATCGAGGAGGATGAGCGCGCGGCCGGTGCGCAAGATGAATTGATCAATCTGCCAGAGTTGCCAATCGGTGAAGTCCGGTGGATGAACAAGCATGAGAACGTCGATTTCGGCCGGCAGATCGACGAAATTCTCTTCGATCAGCTCCACCGAAAAGGATTTCCCCATTTCGCGGCGGATGGCATAGCCCGCTTCATCGGTCAGTGCGCTCATGCCCGCGAGCGTTGAGATCAAGCCGATACGCGCAGGTTCTGGACGATCGAGGCGCGCGACCATGCGCGTAATATCATATTCGAGGCTCGTTTCTTGTTCCGGCGCTAGGAATGGGATCACGCGTTCATCATCAACGGCATTACGGCCGATCAGGCCGAAATAAAGCGGGTCGCCGCCATTCGTATCGACAGCGACAAGGCCCGCCGCCAGGGCTTCATCTTCGGCTTCAGAGAACGGTGCAGGATCGATCTCGCGCACGCGAATATTGCCGCCTCCCATCGTTTGATAGGCTGTGAGGAGCTCCCGCACACGCACCGCATAGGCGCGCACAGCCGGGAAATCTTGGCCGACGCTGCGCGTGTAGACGAATGTCAGATCGATTGGCTCCGCAAGTTCTGAGACGGTGGCGCGTGTGCCATCTGACAATGTGTAGAGCCCGTTTTCCGTAAAGTCGGCGCGGGCCCCAGAAAACCAAGACTGCGCGAGCAAGTTCGCCGCGGCGAAAATCGCCATCAGCAGAACGCTGGCGAGAATGAGATAGCGGCGCGGGCTCATTGCGCGCCTCCGCGTCTATGCGCCACGAAAAGGGTGTTGAGCGCAACGCTCAGCGCCATGAAGCCGACGAAGAAAAACACACCGCGCAGTTCGAGCACACCGCGTTGGGCGGTTTCAAAATGCGTCAGGAAAGAAAATTGCGCAATCGCATCACCCGCGCCAGCCCCTAGCCAAGAGGCAATCGCACCGGAGACCAATGGCCACCCCGCAGCGGTGAAGACGAACGCGACCAGAACGCCGATCACGAAGGCCAAAACAGCGCTCCGTGTCAGGGCCGAGACCGCCGCGCCAATTGAGAGATATGCTCCGGCCATCAGGAAGCTGACAAAATAGGTCAGCGCAATCGCAGCATTGTCAGCCGGGCCAAGAATGTTGACCGTGATCCACCAGGGAAAGGTCAGCAGCAGCGCGAAGGCTGCGACGGTCCAGGCCGCTATGAGCTTACCGATTACGAGGCCCGGAAGATTGACCGGGAGCGAGAGCAAGAGCTCCGCCGTTCCAGAGCTTGCCTCTTCTGCCCAAAGACGCATGGCAAGCGCTGGCATAAACAGCATGAAGAGCCAGGGGTGCCAGTAAAAGAAGGGTCCGAGATCCGCCGCGCCCGTATCGAAGAAACGCGACAGATCCCATGTGAACACGCCGAGGACGAGCAAAAAGATCGCAACGAACACATAAGCCAGCGGCGTCGCGAAATAGGCGGAGATTTCTCGCCGCCAGGCCGACTTGATGCCGGTCAGGGTCCCGCGCCAATCGGAGATCATGTGCGCGCCACCTCGCGTCGATCAGCAAGGGAGATGAACACCTCTTCAAGGCCGCCAGGCTTGCGACTGGCTAGGGCGTCCGGCGTATCGTCAGCGACGGTTTTGCCTTTGTCGATGACAATGACGCGCGAGCACATGGCCGGAACTTCCTCCAGCGTATGGGTTGAGATCACGATGGCTTTTTCAGGCGCCATACGGGCAACCAGGGCGCGCACCGCGCGCTTTTGGATCGGGTCGAGCCCATCGGTCGGCTCATCGAGCAAGAGGACAGGAGGGTCGTGGATAATGGCGGCGGCCAAACCGACACGGCGACGGTATCCCTTGGACAGGGTCGCAATCTGCTTAGTCGCGACATTGGCAATGCGGGCATCAGCGATCACTCGGTCGACGGCTTCTTTGCGCGCTATACGCGACAAGTCATGCGCATCGGCCATGAAGCGCAAAAAGGTGAGCGGCGTCATATCCCGGTAAAGCGGTGCGCCTTCAGGCAGATAGCCGATTTGGCTCTGGGCCTCGCGCCGCGCAGAAATGATCGAGTGTCCATTGACCACCGCGTCGCCCGCATCGGGTTCTAAGACCCCAGACACCATGCGCATCGTGGTTGATTTCCCGGCGCCATTTTGCCCGAGAAACCCCAGGACTTCCCCTTTTGCCAAGGTGAAGGACAGGTCCTCGACCGCGACATGGCCGCCAAACGCCTTTTTTAGATTTTGAAGGTCGAGCATGAACCGGCCACAAGTTTCGTCCCAGAAGGGGCTACCCCGCTTCGTTATGGCAGGCCAGTAATGAGAACGCAAAAACCGCGCAGCTAAAATTCAGTTCACAAAACAATGGCGCGGGCCTCGTCCTGAGATCCGCGCCATCGACAACCATTATAAGGATAAGTGTCGAGCGGCTAAAAACAGTCACCCCGGGGGGCTGGGGGGGCTGATGGGTCCGGAAAGACTGCTAGACAGGGCCGCCCGACAATTGCAAACTGATGCTAATCGGTGACCGCCGCAAGGCGCGAATGGGGCAAAACTGCCCAATTCTGGATTAAATATACGTCACCCACAGGAAGATGGTACGAATACACGCCCCATGGCACAGGTTACACCGCTCAAACAGCCGAAACTTAAGCCGAAGATCGCTTTTCAGCGTGATGAGATGGGACTGATTCTCGACGTGTATGGCCGCTTGGTGATGTCAGGGCAAGCCAAAGATTATGCCGTAGGGGCGCATAAGGACCAAGCCGTGTTCGCCATCTTTCGCCGACATGCCGAAACGCCGAACTGGACGGTGGTCAAAACGCCCGCTTTGGCCCGCGCGCAAGGCGCGTATGCGGTCCTCGGCGCGCAAGGGCAAATCCTCAAACGCGGGCGTGAGCTCAAACAGGTGCTGACCGTGTTTGAGACCCGCAAATTCGAAATCGTGAAATAGTTACTGGCCGAATAGGCGCTGAACCAGCCCCATGACGCCAGTGAATTTGAGGCCGCCATCGCGGATGGCGAGGGCAAAGCACACACCATCATCGTCGCCGGTGGGCTGGTGCGTGTCCTCAGGTCCTTTGATGCTGAGGTCGCCGGGACCAAAGCTGCCGCTCTCATCGGTAAACCCGCCAGCAACAACGAGTGTGAACTCGCTCCCTTTGTGGCTATGACGGGGAACCGTGCAACCTGGTTCGATACGGTAGAGCTCAACCTCGGCCATGCTACCGGCATCCAAATTCAGACGACGGATGCCTTGGGTGAGCCCCTGCCATTTTTGCGTCTGAAGGGACTGCAACACCGTTTCGCGCAAGGGTTCGGGTAAAGCGAGAACCTCGTCCAACGCTTCGCCAGCCTCGTGAACAGCTTTCATTGTCGGCCGCTCGCCCGCTTCGTACGCGTCAATCATGGCCATCGCTTTTGCTGCGGCGCCCTCACTCAGGGCGATCTTCTCTTCAGATTCGAAAAAGATACCGGCAATCGACTCAGCCCGCGCAATCGCACGTCCGACATCTGGCCGGATGGCCGCCTGGGTTTCAATCATCAAGCAGAAGGCAGGATCCAAACATCCAGCCGCATAACTGCTATAGACTTCACCAAAATCGTTGATGTTCGCTTTGCCCATTGGCGTGGCGCGCTCCTCGAAACTATCGCTCTTGTTTGGCGATATTGTCGGATCAAGGTTATCGTCAAGCAAATGCAGCTCCAGATTGCAGTAATATAGTCAGTGGTCGCGTTCTAGGCTTCCGCGCAATCGC
>JBCBDI010000071.1:0-11481 GCA_038529885.1 Pseudomonadota bacterium | reverse complement strand
AATGGCGAGGTCGTGCATCCCGCTGACGCTGATTCTCGGGCCTTCAGAGCGCACATAGAGACCGGTGCTGTTCTCGGCAATGACCGGGCCGATCGTGGCATTTTGGTTCGGATCTGTTGTCATGAGCTCGTGCAATGCAAGATACCCGCCGACATCGCTCCAATCCATATCCACGGGTACCATTTCGATATTCGTGGCGTGTTCCATGACGGCGAAGTCTATTGAGATATTGGGGGTCGCCCGAAACGCTTCCGCATCAAGCAGGATGCGGGATCGGCTCATATCTCCCATCGCTTCTTTCGTGCCTTTTAAGACCTTAGGCGCGTGGGCTGCCAAGGCATCGAGCATGGTGCTCACTTTGAACAGGAAGATGCCCGCATTCCAGAAATAGGTGCCGGCTTTGAGAAAGGCCTCGGCGTCCACCAATGGAGGTTTCTCGACAAATGTATCGATGGCGATGGCTGTATTGAGTTCCGTTTTTCCGGACGCCTTGATGTAACCATAGCCCGTCGCGGGATAGGTTGGTTTGATGCCGAATGTGACGATTTTTCCCTGTTCGGCAGACCCTGCTGCAGTGACAATCGCGCGATGAAACGCTGGGACATTGCGAATACTGTGATCGGCGGAAAGAATGAGAACGAGATCGTCTGGTTGACGCGCAAGGCAGGCGGCAGCAACAGCAGGTGCAGAGTTGCGTCCGAACGGCTCTAAGATTTTTCGAGCCCCTGGTAAATCTTTTGTCAGCAGGGCTTCATGTCTTGCCGAACCAACCACAAGCGGCGGCTCGAAAGACACTTCTGCTTCGTGAGACGCGGCAAACCGATCTGCGGTTTCCTTAATCATGCTTCGGTCAGATGTCAGAGCCAAAAACTGTTTAGGTGTTTTTGACGTCGACAATGGCCAAAGGCGTGTGCCTGACCCTCCGCAGAGAATAATGGGATGAACGATATGGTTCATTCGGAATTCCCACTTTAATCCATGATGCTCGGTACGATGGGCTGCACCGAGCGTTTTGCAGATTTTATGCCTTAATCGCGTTTTGTTTAAACAACGCCAACGGCTAAGCAGTCATGCACGTGAAGCAGGCCGACGGGTTGTCTTTGCTCATCGACAATAAACAAAGCCGTGATTTTGAATTCGCTCAGCATAGCGAGCGCTTCGGCGGCAAGCCCGTCTTTTTGTATGGTGCGCGGGTTGCGGGTCATCATGCTAGACGCTGAGACCGTGTCTATGTCAGCTGCGAGTGCGCGTCGTATATCGCCATCTGTAATGATTCCGGAGAGTTTGCCGTCTTCGACGACACCGCAGCAGCCGAACCCGCCCTCGTTTATGGCGGCGACAATGTCGGTGAATTTTGCCTCGGGTGCGCAGAGTGGCATTTTCGTGTGGTGCATCAAATCGGTGACGCGTTTGAGCGCCGCGCCGAGTTTCCCGCCTGGATGGAAGGTATGGAAATCCTGCTCGCTGAACCCTTTTTGGCGCAAGAGAGCGACCGCCAGCGCGTCACCGAGGGCCAGCATTTGCGTTGTCGATGTGGTTGGGGCTTTCGTGATGCCGCAGGCTTCGGCCGATTTTGGCACAAGCAGGCAAATATTGGACGCTTCAGCCAGGGATGAGCCGGCGCCTGACGTCATCCCAATCAAGGGAATATCGAACCGGCCGCAATAGCCGATAATATCGCCGAGTTCAGGGGTTTCGCCCGAATTCGACAGGGCGATGACGACATCATCGTCGGCAATCATACCAAGATCACCATGGCTGGCTTCGCCGGGGTGGACAAACAGGGCAGGCGTGCCGGTAGACGCAAGCGTCGCGGCGATTTTCCGCGCGATGTGGCCAGATTTTCCCATGCCAGTAACGATGGTTCGGCCCGTTGCAGAAGTGATCGCCGCAATCGCAGAGTCAAACGGGCCCGCCAAAGGGGCGTCATCATTGGCCAAGGCCTGCTCTAAAGCGTCCAAGCCGGCTTTTTCTGTTTGAAGCACTTCGACGGCGATCGTTCTCGAGGACGACATTCTTTCTTCCTTGGTTCTCGCGCGGCGACGCATTTAAGGATCAGCAATAGCGGGTCCAATGGGTGCGAAACCAATCCGCGAACAGTTCGAGGCCATCCCTTAGTCCAGTTTTTGGGTCATAATCCAGCTCTGAACGCGCACGATCAATGTCGGCCCATGTTTTTTCCAAGTCACCGCGCTGCATCGGTTTGTAGATTTTTTCCGCTTCGGCTCCGATGCCAGCCTCGGTGAAGCGAATGAGATCCATTAATTGCTCGGGCTTGTCATTGCCGAGATTATAGATGCGATGAGGAACGGCTGCGTCGAACACACGTGCGGGTCGATCCAGCGCCGCCAAGATCCCAGCGACAATATCATCAATGTAGGTGAAATCGCGGCTCATCTTACCGTGATTGAAAACTTCGATCGGGTCTCCCTTGAGGATTTTCTCGGCGAAGATCCAGTACGCCATGTCTGGCCGCCCCCATGGGCCATACACAGTGAAAAAGCGCAGACCCGTCAAAGAAAGGCCATGCAGTCTCGCATAAGAGCGCGCCATCAACTCATTCGATTTTTTGGTCGCCCCATAAAAGGAGACAGGGTCATCGGTGAGATCGGTCTCAGCGAATGGAATCTTGGTGTTTCCCCCATAGACCGAGGACGAGGACGCATAGACCATATTGTCGACTTGCATTTCGCGCGCGAGCTCAAGCATGGCGAAATGGCCGTTCAGGTTTGCGTCGGCATAGGCGCTGGGGTTTTCCAGCGAATACCGCACCCCCGCTTGCGCGGCGAGATGCAGGATTTTGGTCGGCTTCCGGGATCCTAAGGCCGCGCGGATATCTTGCAGGGAAGCGATATCGACTTCATGAAAAGAAAAGCCCGCAGAGCCGCTAAGGCGCTCTAAACGATCGCGTTTGAGCTGAGGGGCGTAATACGCATTGAGATTGTCGATGCCGATGACCTCATGACCGGCCGCAAGCAAGGCTTGCGCAGCGTGTGCGCCGATAAAGCCCGCGACTCCAGTTACGAGTATGGTCACCTATGACTCCTCGGTGAAATTTAGTGCTGCTTGGACCAAGCAAAGATAGGTCCAGTTCAGCCAGAAGCGCATATCGTGCCTGCGATTTTATGAATAGGGTGCTATTCCATTACACAAATGACAGGCATCTCAACGCGGCTGCCTGCCGTGCTGGCTTGGAAAACATGGCTCAATTGACTAGGAGCAAACCAAGCGCACCGTTCGCCTCTTAGGTCTCGACCATGAAAACACTTATCGTCATTCCCTCACGCTATGCATCGACGCGGTTTCCGCAGAAACCCTTGCATATGATTGCTGGAAAATCGCTTCTGGCGAGGGTCGCGGCCATCGCGGAGATTTGTACCGCGGAACAAGAGGATGTTTCTTACGTCATCGCGACGGACCACCCAGCCATAGAAGCGCACGCGAAGGAGATTGGGGCTCCGGTGGTGATGACCGATCCCGATTTGCCGTCTGGCACAGATCGCGCGCTCGCAGCGGCGCAACTTTCTGCCCCTGACGCCGAGTTTGTGGTCAATCTGCAAGGCGACGCGCCCTTCACGCCGCCAAGCTATATCTCCGCCATTATCGACGCGGGGCGCACTTGCGATCTAGATGCTGTGACCCCGATTGTGCAGCTGTCTTGGGACGCTTTAGACGAAGTGCGCGAGCGCAAAAAAGAGACACCATTCTCCGGAACGTCCTGTATTGTGAATGCGCACAGCGAAGCGCTCTGGTTTTCGAAGAACATCCTTCCGGCCATCCGCAAAGAGGATCAGCTACGGGCAAAAAGCGAGCTGTCCCCTGTCTGGCGGCATATTGGTCTTTATGGCTATAAGCGTGCGGCTCTGGAGCGGTTCGTGAGCCTGCCCGAAGGCCACTATGAGAGCCTTGAGGGCCTGGAACAGCTTCGCTTCTTGGAGAACGGGATGCGTATTCAAGCGGTCAAAGTCGCCCCATCGCCGACGGCCATGTGGGGCATTGATACGCCACAAGACGCAGCGCATGCAGAAAAGCTGATTGCCGAGCATGGCGAACCGCTCGCTGAGTTTGCCAAATGACCGACATTTACATCATTCGGCACGGCAATACGTTCGACAAAGGCGATGTCGTCACGCGCGTCGGGGCGCGCACAGACCTGCCGCTTTCGGTATCTGGGCAAGCGCAAGCTGAGGCGCTCGCCCGTCATTTTGCGTCACTTGCGCCGCAGGGTTTTCAGCACGTTTTCTGCAGCCCGCTTTTGCGAACGCGGCAAACCGCAGAGACGATTCTGGAGTCGTATGAGGATGCGCCTGATATCCGAACGCTCGAGTTTCTGCGCGAGATTGACTATGGTCCAGATGAGAACCAACCCGAAGACAGAGTGATTGCTCGGATCGGTGAAGCCGCGCTTTCCGCTTGGGATCAAGACGCCGTGCCACCGCCTGGATGGGATGTGAACCCCGATAGCCTCATCGCAGAATGGGCGAGCCTGTTGAACACTTTATCGGGCCCGCAATCATTCCCGCCCGTTCTGATCGTGACCTCGAACGGAATCGCGAGATTTGTGCTGGAAGCGGTGACGAAGATGCAAGTCGAGCCCGCATCGATCAAACTGAAAACAGGCGCCTTCGGCTGGATCCGCACATTCTCTGCGGGGGCCACCCTGATGGACTGGAATGTTCGCCCTTAATTGACGATGTCGTGGATCGCTTTCAGGTCGCGAAGCAAAGGTTCAGCTGCGGCGAGCGGCAAACAGCTCGGGCCATCGCACAGTGCTTTGTCGGGATCGGTATGGAATTCGAGGAACACCCCATCCGCGCCCGCCGCGATGGCCGACTTAGCAATCGTGCTCACACCCTCTCGCCGTCCACCTGTTGAGGCGCCAGCCGTGCGGGGGTCGGCCCCCGGAAGTTGGACAGCATGAGTGGCGTCGATGGTGACGGGACAGCCGAGCGCTTGCATTTGTTGAATGCCCAACATGTCGACAACGAGATTATTGTAACCGAAACTGGTCCCGCGCTCGCAGAGAATGACGCGATCGCCTGGTAAAACCTCGCCGATTTTTGAAACGATGTTCTTCACATCCCACGGCGCTAAAAATTGCGCTTTCTTGACCTGAATGGCGCTACCGGTTTCGCCTGCCGCTTTTGCGGTTGCGACGACCAAATCGGTTTGGCGGCACAGGAATGCTGGGATTTGTACAATATCTGCGACCTTGGCGACGCCGTCGGCCTGATAGGGCTCGTGCAGATCCGTGCAAATACCAACGCCGAGTTCTTGTTTAATCTCTGCCAGCATGGGCAGGCCTTTTTCAAAGCCCGGCCCTCGATAGGATTTGATGGAAGACCGATTGGCTTTGTCAAAGCTCGCTTTGAAAATGTAAGGAAGACCAAGTTTCTCACAGATTGACTTGAGTTCTTTGCCCACCGTGATGGCAAGCTCCATATTCTCGAGCACGTTAAGACCCGCAATGACAGCTAGCGGATTGTCTTTGCCAATTTTCCAGTTTTGGGCGTCGAGGGACACGATACTCATGGGATGGTCCTATTTGTCGGAGAATTTGACCTGCTCTTAGTAAAACTCTTGCGGATTGAACAGTGAATAGCGGCATACAGTTTTCGCTGAAGCCTGCGCTGTTAATCAATCGCGCCTGTACATTGGCATGATCCGTGCTATAGCCCTCTCAAAGTTCATATAAAGGATCGTTGATATGTCTCAGGACTACGCTGTCGCGGATATCAGCCAGGCTGATTTTGGCCGCATGGAAATTGAAATCGCTGAAACCGAAATGCCGGGCCTGATGGCCGCGCGCGATGAATATGGCGCAAGCCAGCCGCTTAAGGGCGCGCGCATCGCTGGATCGCTGCACATGACGATCCAGACAGCTGTTCTCATCCAAACCCTGGAAGCGCTCGGCGCAGAAGTGCGCTGGGCGAGCTGCAATATCTACTCAACCCAAGATCACGCGGCCGCTGCGATCGCTGATGCGGGCACGCCTGTCTTTGCGCACAAAGGCGAGACCCTCGACGAGTATTGGCAGTTCGCTGACCGCATTTTCGAATGGCCAAATGGCGAGACAGTTAACCTCATCCTGGATGATGGCGGTGACGCGACCATGTATCTGATCCTCGGCGAGAAAGCCGAAGCCGATCCCTCCATCCTCGACAATCCTGGCTCTGAAGAAGAAGAGGCCTTGTTCCGTCAGATCCGCAAGCGGATGAGCGAAACTCCGGGTTGGTTCACCAAAATCAAGTCTGGTATTCGCGGCGTGTCCGAAGAAACGACCACGGGTGTGAACCGCCTCTATCAACTCGCCAAAAAGAACGAGCTTCCATTCCCGGCGATCAACGTGAATGACTCGGTCACCAAGTCCAAGTTTGACAACAAATATGGCTGTAAGGAATCGCTCGTCGATGCGATCCGCCGCGGCACTGATGTCATGATGGCTGGTAAGACCGCTTTTGTTGCTGGCTATGGCGATGTGGGCAAAGGTTCAGCCGCCTCGCTGTCTGGGTCTGGCGCGCGTGTCACGGTTTCTGAAGTTGACCCGATCTGTGCACTCCAGGCTGCGATGGACGGGTATGACGTACAGACCATCGAAACAATGGCCCCGCAAGCCGACATCTTTGTCACCGCGACCGGGAACAAAGACATTCTGACCGTCGACCACATGCGGGCGATGAAGGATATGGCGATCGTTTGTAATATCGGACACTTCGACAATGAAATTCAGGTCGAAGCGCTGCGCAATTTCAAGTGGACCAATATCAAGCCACAAGTCGATATGATCACTTTCCCAGATGGCAAGCGGATCATCCTTCTGTCTGAAGGTCGCCTGGTGAATCTCGGCAATGCCACAGGTCACCCAAGCTTTGTGATGTCGGCGTCCTTCACCAACCAGGTGCTCGCGCAAATCGCATTGTACGAGAATAAAGGTGAGTACGAGAACGAGGTTTATACCTTGCCGAAGCACCTCGACGAAAAAGTCGCAATGCTTCACCTCGCAAAGCTGGGCGTCGAGTTGACCGACCTCTCAAATGAGCAGGCTGACTATATCGGCGTGGCGCCGCAAGGCCCGTTCAAGCCAGAACACTATCGCTACTAAGTCAGAGCCACAGGAGCACAGATATGCCGCTACAGCATCACGAATTCACCTCCGAAAGTGTCTCTGAGGGACACCCAGATAAGGTCTCAGATCAGATCTCTGACGCCGTGGTTGATCTTTTCTTGAGCAAAGACCCAACGGCAAAAGTCGCCGTCGAAACGCTGACCACCACCAATCTTGTCGTTCTGGCAGGCGAGGTGCGCACCAATAATGGCGCGGTTGTCACCAAAGACGAAATGAACGCCGCGGCGCGCGATGTGGTCAAGAAGATTGGCTATGAGCAAGACGGCTTCCACTGGGAAAACATGACCGTGGAAAACCATGTGCATGGCCAGTCAGCCGAAATCGCCCAAGGCGTTGAAGCTGGACAAGGCTTGCATGAAGAAGAAGGCGCTGGCGACCAAGGCATCATGTTTGGCTATGCCACAGACGAGACGCCTGAATTGATGCCGGCGACGCTTGTTTACTCACACCAGATCCTGCGGAAACTGGCAGAACTACGCCACAATGGCACGCATCCTGAGCTTGAGCCCGATGCAAAAAGTCAGGTCACGCTGCAATATGATGGCTCTCGTCCTGTTGGCGTGAATGCCATTGTGGTGTCACACCAGCATGCGGAATCTGCGAGCCTGGAGCAATTGCGCGAGATCATTCGTCCGGTGCTGACAGACGTTCTTCCAGACGGTTGGTTCCCCGATGAGGACAAAT
Source organism: Pseudomonadota bacterium (assembly GCA_038529885.1). Taxonomy (GTDB): domain Bacteria; phylum Pseudomonadota; class Alphaproteobacteria; order Caulobacterales; family Hyphomonadaceae; genus Henriciella. The sequence goes on along the minus strand of JBCBDI010000071.1, from coordinate 3,671 downwards.
TTTACGTGAACCCAACCGGACGTTTTGTCATCGGTGGACCAGATGGCGATGCGGGCCTCACCGGCCGCAAAATCATCGTTGATACCTATGGCGGTGCGGCGCCCCATGGCGGCGGCGCCTTCTCAGGCAAAGACCCTTCTAAAGTGGACCGGTCTGCGGCTTATGCGACCCGCTATTTGGCGAAGAATGTTGTCGCATCTGGCTTGGCCAAGCGGTGTAATATCCAAGTGAGCTATGCGATCGGCGTCGCCCAGCCTTTGTCGCTCTATGTTGACACATTCGGCACCGGCGCTGTCGGTGAAGACACGATTGCGAAGAAATTGCGCGAACTTGTCGACTTGTCTCCACGAGGCATCCGCAATCATCTCGGCCTTGAAGCACCGATCTATTCCGCTTCTGCGGCATACGGGCATTTCGGCCGGACCCCAGGGGCGGATGGGGCGTTCAGCTGGGAGAAAACCGACCTGGTGGATGAGCTCAAAACGCTGATTTAAGCGCTCTGCTCAATTCTTAGTCAGCCCTTCAGTCATTCAAGCTCGAACGCTCCTTAATTGAGCGTTCGAGCGAATTACTATTGTCGCCTGCGATTCCATGTGCATACCTTCTCAGTTGAATGATTGAAGGGGACACCCTTCAGGAGAGGGAGTCATTCGTGAGTAGAGTAGAACCGTTTTTTTCCGTTCTTATTGTCAATTACAATGCGGGAGACCTGCTGCAACAAGCGGTCAATTCCCTGAAAAATCAAATATTTAGAGACTTCGAGCTTATCATTCTGGACAATGATAGCGCCGATGACTCTATGGACGTTCTTGATACTGAAGGCCTGCCCAGTGTTCGCCTGCTACGGGAAAACGAGAACCACGGTTTTGCGCGCGGAAACAATATCGCAGCGTCTCAGGCTGCTGGAAAATGGCTCGCGCTTCTTAATCCGGATGCGACGGCTGCCCCAGATTGGCTGGCGCAAATCAAACTGGCCACCGAGCGCCACGCCGATACGCGTGTGTTTGCTTGCGGACAATTGAACATGGACGAGCCGGATCTATTGGATGGTGCCGGCGACGCCTATTTTGCCTTCGGAATTCCATGGCGCGGCGGATTCGAGCATCCGGTCTCAGAGCTCCCATCCGAAGATAGTCTTTGCTTCAGCCCATGTGGGGCGAGCGCGGTTTACGAGCGCGACTTATTCTTATCGATTGGCGGATTTGATGAGCGCTTCTTCTGCTATTGCGAAGACGTCGATTTGGGGATGAGACTGCAACTCAGCGATGAGAATTGTGTCTTCCTGCCGGAGGCGATCATCCATCACAAAGGGAGCGCGACGAGCGGTCGATATAGCTATTTTACGATGTATCATGGCTTTAGAAACCGGACTTGGACTTATCTAAAGAATATGCCGCTCTCAATGCTTCTTTTGACGCTGCCAGGGCATATTGCATTGATGCTCTACATCTATTTCCGCAATCGCGGGCACGCCAATTTGAAAGGCATGCGCGAAGGTATGTGGCATGGTCTGAAAGATGGCTGGGCTTTGCGTTGGCGCAACGAGTACAAAGTCAAGCCGACCTTCAAAACGACATGGAACCTGATGCGGTCCATGGCCTGGAATCCCGTCATGCTTTCAAATCGCGGCGTCCACGTACGCGCGATTTAGGCTTGTTTTAAACGTCAGCGACGTCCCAAACGCGCTTGTGGAAGTTCCAGGCTGACGACACAATCGTATCCATATCAGAATGCTCTGGGACCCAGCCGAGGACCTCTTTCGATTTCGACGTATCGGCATAGAGCGCGATCGCATCGCCTGGACGGCGTGGGCCGATCTCAACCGGGACGGGTTTGCCCACCGCCCGCTCTACCGCGTCCAAGACCTGTTTGACCGTGAACCCATTCCCCGTTCCAAGATTGAGCTGCAAGCTCTCACCTGTTTTCTGAATGTGTTCCGCCGCCAGGATATGGGCGGAGACCAGATCAGCGATGTGAATATAGTCGCGAATGCAGGTCCCGTCTGGCGTTGGATAGTCATCGCCGAACAGCTTCATGCCTTGCCCCAGCCCAGCCGCGGCCTTGATGGCGTTCGGGATGAGGTGAGTTTCTGGGTCATGCTCTTCGCCGACCTCGCCCTCAAGATCCGCGCCCGCAGCGTTGAAATAGCGCAGCGCTGCATAGCGAAGACCCTCGGCGCGGGACATATCCTCAAGGATGGTTTCGACCATCAGCTTGGAGCGGCCATAGACGCTGACCGGACGTTTCGGCATATCCTCGACCAGCGGCAGTTTTTCCGGATCGCCATAGATCGCGCAGGTCGAGGAAAAGATGAAATTCTGCAGGCCGAGATCCAACATGGCGCGCACGACATTCAGCGTGCCGGCGACATTGTTTTCATAGAATGCGCCAGGCTCTTTTTCGCCCTCTCCGACCTCGATATTGGCAGCAAAATGCATCACCGCATCCGGCCGGACCGTTTCGAGCGCTGCGCGGATTTCGCTTTCATTGCGAATATCGCCTTCAATAAGCTGGCCCCATTTAACCGCGTGACGATGTCCGCTGGAAAAATTGTCGAAGACGACGGGCTCCCGCCCGCTCAGCTTGATCGCCTTACAAGCGTTTGAGCCGATATAGCCCGCGCCGCCAATCACCAAAATCTTCTTGATCATGGGTTCGTCTCCCAGAGGGGTTGTCTCAGAACCGGCCGATTTCGCCGATCGCTTGCCTTCCAATCAAGCTTTGAGCCAGTTGCGGTCTTACTCGTCGCGCTTGCTGAGGTCGACTGACTTTTGTGCGCGCTGCGCTTCCAACTTATCGCGCGCCTTCTCCGCTTTGGTTCGCCCATGCTTGATCCGATTTTCTTGCGCGCGCTGCGCCTTCTCAGCGCGCGCTCTGGCTTTGCGAGCCTTGTTCAGATTGATGGGCTCGACCAAGTTTAATCCCCGCGATGAGCGTTACGCCATTGCTCCATAGCAAGGGAGATGGCGAAGGTTTCTCTATATTTCGGGCTGGAGGCCGGACGCGGAGCTTTGGCGGAGGTCAGCGCCATAATCTCTGCCAACATATTGTGAGCCGCGCCAGCTTGACCGGCGCCAATATAGGCGTGCAGTTCGACCAAGGCGCTGGACAGCGGATCATTCGCGCGAATGACAAAGTAGGGCTCGTCTTCTGCCAAACGAGGCATGACATCAAATTCAGATGGATTGGCTTTCGAGCCGACGGGCGCAGTGTTCATTTGGCTATCCTTGCTAAAATCGAGTGATTCTTCGCCTAGCTAACCGGATTTCATCAAAACGTCAGGCCCCCAAACGTTTCAAGAGCCCTAATCGGAACCGGCAATTCATCGCTCCGACTTCAGAGAATACGAGGAAAGTTTAGTTAATAGTGATCCCGAAGAGGGCGTTACTATGAACCAAATTTTTCGATCTGCCGGTGTTGTCGTTTTAGGCGTAGGCTTTTTTGCCTGGAGCCAAATGCAGTCTGAGCAAAATTTTGACCGCATGGTGGCGCATTACAATCTCAATCCCGCTCAAATTGAGTTTACCGAGAGCTGTATGAGCAGCCTCAGCTATCACGACAAAGAGTTTAAAGGCGGCGCAAAGAGCTACACGGGTTGCGGCTGCATTGCCTCTACGCTCGCAAGTAGCAATGAGGCGGTCGACTACAATAAAATGTCCCGCGCATTTGGC
>JBCBDI010000070.1:0-11526 GCA_038529885.1 Pseudomonadota bacterium | reverse complement strand
GTTTGACACGATTTCGGGCTAATCAGCTCGCGATCAGAAGGGAAGGATCACGCCCATGCCACGCTTAGGCGGCAAGGGATATAGACAGCGACCGCTTCGACGGTACGGCTTCTTTGTGGCTGTTGCCGGGCTCGTCGCACTTCTTCTTCTGCAAACCTCGCCTCGTCTGAGCCAGGGCGTTGAGCCAATTCGTACTGCAGCTTCAGACCAATTGTTCCACGTCACACGGCCGAGTTTAATGGACCGTCTCAGCGGGGCCTCGGCCAAAGAGCGTCAAATTCTTGAGCTCGAGGCGCGCGTGCGAGAGTTGGCGCAATATAAAGCGCTGGCGCTGACCATGGCGGAGCGGCTTGAGGTCTATGAAGACATCCTAAATATGCAAGGTGAGCCAGGCGGCGCCGAAGTCACTGCGCGCATAATGGCCGAAACCAATGGCCCCTTTGCCGAAGCGCTGCTCGCCAATGCGGGCGCCACGAATGGGGTCGTTGAGGGCTATTTTGCTGAAAACGATCGCGGGCTTGTCGGTCGTGTCGTGCAGGTCGGGCAAAGATCTTCGCGCATTCTGAAAGTGACCGACTTTAATAGCCGCGTGCCAGTTATGGGCGAAGCCAGCGGCTTGCGGGCCATTATGTATGGTGGCCGTGACGGTCTTGGACGCCTCACAGATTTGCCCGAGCAAGGCGCCTTTTTGCCAAATGAGCGCATTCTCACTTCCGGTGAAGGCGGGCTGTTCCCACGCGGCGTCGTGGTCGGCCATGTGCGCGGCGTCGAGGGTAAGGAGATCCGCGTTGATCTCGCCATGTTGAATGGTCAGCTGTCTTATGTTCGGTTGAAACCCGCGATTTCCATCCCTGCGCCCGAAGCCTTTCCCGTCGAGCCGGAGCCCGTTGAACTCGCTGAGGGAGACGGATCTTGAATTGGCTGAGCGGGTTCGCTGATTCCCTTGCCCTCCGATGGGAGGCGGCCGGCCCTCGAACACGATTGATTGTCGGAGCATTGGTGGTGGCGTTGATCGGCATGGTCGGTTTGACGCCAAAATCGTTTTTTGGCGTGCCTTTGGCTTGGCCCTATGTCGGACTGATCGCTGCCGTTGGTTGGGGGCGTTCAGGCGTCGCCTTCGGGCCGATGATCCTGCTGGTTTTATTCGGGTTCGCTCAAGACGCTTCGCAGGCCCCTTGGGGCAGTCATGGCCTTGCCAATCTCCTAATCTTTGGTCTTGCCGCTCTGGTCAATCAGACCTTCGATACCGAGCGCACCCCGTTCCTGAGCTTCATTCTCCCCGTTGTAACTTTGTTTTCCGGGATCGCGCTCGTATGGATCACGGCGAGTATTTCGTCGGGGCATATTGTACGCGTGACACCCATGCTCACAGCCTATTTCGCGACTTTGGTTGTGCACATGATGATCGCGCCTTTGTTTGACCTCGGCACGCGGGCCAACGTGAATCGGGGGAGCGTCGGATGAGTGCGAACCGTCCTGTCGATGCGATGTTCAATCGCCGCGCTTTGATCGCAGCGGGCGGCGGCGGCTTGGTATTTGCTGGCCTGATCTCGCGGCTCTTCCAGCTGCAAATCATGGAGCATGAGCGGTTCGAAGTTGCGGCGGCTGAAAACGGTGTACGCCTCGATCTTGCGCCGCCTCAGCGGGGTCGGATCCTCGATCGCTTTGGACGCCCATTGGCCGCCCATCGCCAAGCGGGCCGCGTTTCATTCGTTCGCGAACAGGCTGAGGATCTGCCCCGTTTGATGGCAGAACTCGCCAAACATATCGATATCTCGCCAGAGCGACAGGCGCGGTTGATCCGTGACTCGCGTCGCCAAGCGAGCTTCCAGCCGGTCACGGTCAAAAGCGAGCTTTCCTATGAGGATTTCTCGCGGCTTTCGGTTCTCGCGCCGAGCCTACCGGGGCTACAAGTCGAGATGGCGGCGACGCGTTCCTATCCGCGCGGACGCGATTTCGCGCATGTCTTAGGCTATGTTGCAAAAGCCAGCGAGACTGATCTTGAGCGCCTTTCTGAGGGGGCCAATGCGCAAGAGCGCGCGGCGGTGCGTCGTCTGTTTAAACATCCAGATATGCGTACTGGGCGGTCTGGTGTGGAACGCTTTGCTGAAGAATGGCTGCGCGGTGAGGCTGGCTTCCGCAAACTGGAAACCAATGCGGCGGGCCGGATCATTCGGGAATTTGACGATCCAAGCCTGGCCCCGAAACCAGGGCGCGATCTCTATCTGACCGTCGATGCGGAGCTTCAAAAGTTTGCCATTGATCGCTTCGGAAATGAGTCTGGCGCCGCGGTCGTAATGGACATCGAAACCGGAGACATCCTCGCTTTTGTCTCGACGCCTGCCTTTGATCCAAACGATTTCGTCAACGGGATATCATCTGCCGACTATGCGGTCCTGCGCGATGATGTTGAGTATTCGCCGCTTTATCACAAAGCCTATGATGGCACCTATCCGCCTGGATCGACCTTTAAAATGGTCGTCGCGTCGGCTGCGCTTGAGGCGGGCGTGATCAAACCGCATGAGCGGGTTTATTGCCCTGGGCATTACCGGTTCGGCAACAATACCTGGCATTGTTGGAAGCATCGCGGTCATGGCTCAGTGAACATGCATTGGGCGATTAAGGGCTCTTGCGACGTTTATTTCTATGAAGTCGCTAAACGCATGGGCATCGACAATCTCGCCGACATGGCGCGGCGGTTCGGATTTGGTCAGCGTTGGGAATTAGGCCTGACCGGCGGACGCTCCGGCGTGGTCCCCGATGATGCCTGGAAACGCGCCGCCCGCGGCGAGCCTTGGTATGAAGGCGAAACCCTGAACATCGGCATTGGCCAAGGCCAAGTTTCGACCAGTCCGCTGCAGCTTGCGGTGATGACGGCGCGGATTGCGGCAGAGGGCAAGATCATCACCCCGCGCATTATCGGCGAAGGCCCGCGCCCAGAAGCCGATATTCCGCTCGATGCGCCGCTCGACCCAGAAATCATGCAGAAAATGAAAGAGGGCATGTATGGCGTGACCTCTGAAGCGGGCGGAACGGCGCTTCGTTCTGGCGATCTTGGTCTTGGCGGCCCGCGACTGGCCGGGAAGACCGGGACGTCTCAAGTGCGCCGAATTTCTGCGGCTGAGCGAGCGTCCGGCATTCTCAAAGGCGAGAATATTGACCGACGTTTGCGAGATCACGCCCTTTTCGTCGCTTATGCCCCGCATGATGATCCGAAATATGCCATCTCCGTCATTGTTGAACACGGGGAAGGGGGCTCGAAAGCCGCTGCGCCTGTCGCGCGCGATATCATTGCTGAAGCGCTGCGCCTAGATGCGCGCCGGTCACCGGCCTATACACGTACCGCATCAGTGGGCGGTGTCGGCACCGGTAGCGGAGGCCCTTAAAAATGGCGACGCTCCGCGCCAGTTCGCTTGATTTTTCGCGCCGCTCATTATGGTCGCAAGTCGGATCACTCCCCTGGGGTTTGATCCTTATGATTTGCGCGATGGCCATGATTGGCGTCGCCACATTGCATTCGGCGACCTTCACCAATCCTGAAGAGGCCGGTCTGCCGATGCGTCAGGCGTCCCGCTTTGGCGTGGCTTTGGTCGTCTTAGTCGTCGCCGGGCTGGTGCCCATTCGGTGGTGGTTCTGGGGCGCTTGGCCGAGTTATTTGGCGACGCTCATCCTTCTGGTCGCTGTAGAGTTTTTTGGATTTACCCGAGGTGGAGCCCAACGCTGGCTGCAAATCGGGCCGATTGGTGTGCAGCCGTCAGAGCTTATGAAAGTGACGCTAACCTTGGCGCTGGCGGCGTACTATCACAAACGGTGGAACGACTTTTCGGGCGGGTTTTTGATCCACCTGCCGGCCTTGGCATTGATCCTCGTGCCCGCGGCATTGATCTTCCGCCAACCTGACTTTGGCACGACGCTCGCGCTCATCGCATCGGGCGGCATATTGATTTTCCTAGCTGGTCTTTGGTGGCGGGTCATCATGGCGATTGGCGTCGCTGCGGTCGCGAGTGTGCCAGCCATCTATTTCTTCGTACTGCAGGACTATCAACGTGAACGCGTCGATACGTATTTGGCGCAGCTCACCGGCGCCTCGGTCAATGTTATGGATGATGGCTACCAAATCGAGCAGGCCAAGATCGCGATCGGGTCCGGCGGTCTGACCGGCAAAGGCTATATGGAAGGGACGCAGTCGCAGCTCGATTATATTCCTGAACAACATACCGATTTCATTTTGACGGTTCTGGCCGAAGAGTTCGGATTCTTTGTGACCAGCGGTGTGTTGATCCTATGGATGGTGATTTTGGGATTAGGGCTCGCCATTGCGCTTCGAGCGGCCAGCCTATTTGCGAGATTTGCTGCGGCGGGGGCCGTGGCGACCGTCACGTTCTACATCCTGTTTAATGTCGCCATGGTGCTCGGCTTGGTGCCCGTTGTTGGCGTTCCGCTCCCACTCTTGTCCTATGGGGGCACCGTTATGCTAACAACAGCGGGGTGTTTCGGTCTCGTTTGTGCTGCCCATTTAGGGCGCAATGACCCGATCAATACCAGCGCATAATCCCGGCTCATTCCGGCCGAGTAATCCTGCCTCAAAACCCAGTGACTGCGTTGATTTTTGCCAGCTGATAGCTAGTGTCGCGACTATATTATTCCCTGGGAGGAGAGTTTAATGGCAACGATCGGTCGTAAGACAGATACGTGGGGTTCGCGCTTTGGATTCATCATGGCCGCGGTTGGATCTTCGGTCGGACTCGGCAATTTCTGGCGCTTCCCTTACACCGCTGGCGAAAATGGCGGCGGCGCCTTTATCATCATCTATCTATTGTGTGTTGCACTGGTCGGATTGCCGCTTTTGATGGCTGAATACGGCATGGGCCGGAAATCGGGCATGTCCGCCATTGAGGGTGTGGAATCGCTCGCTCGGGCCGAAAGTAAAAGCGGAAATTGGGGCATTGTCGGCTGGGTCGGATCCCTAACCGCCTTCTTCATTCTCACCTTCTATATGGTCATTTCCGTCTGGCTGATCGCATTCTTGATGCAAGCGCCGACGGGAAAATTTGAAGGCATGGATGCCGCCGCATCTGCCAGCAATTTCACCAATACGATCGGGCAGGGCGAGAACGCTTTGGCCCGAAAATGGGAGATTCTGGGGCTCTTATTCTTGTTCCTCTGCGCGAATGTTTACGTCGTCGGCCAGGGGGTAAAAGGTGGCCTGGAACGCGTCGCAACAATCTTGATGCCCGCCTTTTTTATCATGTTGCTCGTCGTCGTTGGCTTTGCGGTCACGCAAGGAGATTTTGGTAAAACCGCCGCCTTCTTGTTTGAGCCAAAATGGCAAGATGTTGGGTTCAAAACCTTCTTATCCGCGCTGGGGCAGGCCTTCTTCTCGATTGGGGTCGGGGTTGGTTTGATGATCACCTATGGCGCTTATTTGGATAGCGAGACCAATATCCCGCGCTCATCCGCATTGATTGTCAGCGCCGATACAATGGTGGCCCTGATCGCAGGCTTTGCGATCTTCCCGATCGTATTCATGGCCGGGCTTGATCCAGCTGGCGGACCGGGGCTCTTCTTTGTCTCTATGCCGGTGGCATTCGGGGCGATCCCTGGCGGCACATTGTTCGCGACCGTCTTCTTCGCGCTCGCGCTTTTTGCCGCTTTCACCTCATCAATTTCGCTTATGGAAGTCGGTGTGTCCTGGCTGGAAGAGCGCCAAGGCGTGACGCGGTTTGGTGCCGCCATGGGGGTCGGTTTCGTCCTCTGGATGATTGGTGCGGCCTATGTCTTCTCGCTCGAATATCTCGACTTTGTAGACTTCATGACAGAAGGCTTGCTCCTGCCGCTTGGCGGGCTGCTCGTCGCGATCTTCTCAGGTTGGATCATTAGCCGGAACATGCTGACATCTGAGCTCGGCGAAGGCACGGTTATGAATGTATGGCGCTTCCTGATCCGCTGGTTCGTGCCGCCTTTTGTGGCCTTCGTCTTGGTCTTTGGCTTCTTGGACAAAATCCAAGACACGTATCAAGTGCAACTGCCGGGCTTCCTGACGACACTGCTGGGGCCGAACAGCTAAGCCATCGGCGCATGCTGTAAAAGAAAAAACCCCGCCTCATGATCGAAGCGGGGTTTTGTCTTTGAGCGCCAGGCGTGACGCTTGATCGGAGCGCCTTATTGAATGGGCGAGAGCAGCTCTGGTGCGGTGACCAATTGGCGGACGCCGTGCGATTTGGTCTCGTTAAAGACATTGCCCTCAGACGCCCATTTGTGCAGCGAGTTGATGTCGAGCTTGGCGCACATTGGACGCACATTCCACGTGACCTGAGCTGGCGAGCAAACCGCTTGGGTATAGCTCGGACCCGTCGTTGAGCCTGGGAAGGTGACCGGCGTCCCGGTGTCAGATGGGATCATGCCAGCCTGATAGAAACCGCCTTTCTCCTCAACAACCGCAGCCATTTCGGTAAAATCCAAAGCGGCTGCATCGTTCACAACCAGGAAGGTCTGCGCTTCCACGCGCAAGAGCGGATCGGTACAGCCCTCAGGCACACATGCGCCGAGGCCTTCTCCTGGCGTCGCGTCACAACTTGTGTGGACCCAGTGCACTTCGATCGTTTGGCCAGGAACAACGCCCTTATACGCGCCTTCCGCTGGCGTCAGCTCGGCGGCGGTGAGGTCAGCGGTTTCATTACAAGCGTATCCACCATTGTCTGTGGCGTCGACGAAGACGCTAAAACCAGGGCCTTTATGCTCGGCATTGGTATGGGTGTGGATGTTGCAGAGATTCATTGATGTCGCTGGCGGCGCCTTCGGGAAGGTTACGGTGTTTAGGCCGACCACACTTGAAATATCACGAGGTGTTTGCGGGCCTGCACCCACGCAAAGCTCTGGCGCCGATGCCTCGACAATCTCTTCGACCTCAGCCTCGACGGTCTCGACGACTTCTTCAGCTTCAGTTGTCGCGGTGTCCTCTGCATCGGTGGTATTTACGCATGCAGCAAGGATCGTCCCTGCGGCAGCCGCTAGGAAAACGTGTTTCATTGAATGTCACTCCCAAATTAGACGAGTAAGACATGGGGCGACGCACGTATTTGGCGAATAAAAGTTTTATATTGTTTCGATAGTTTCTGCTGATTGAAATTATCGTTTCGATAGATTTTGAACGCGATTAGCTGACTCTGAAACGGCGGCCAAAGTCGCGGGTCGCGCGGATCAACTTGTCGACGATCCCGGGTTCTAAACTGGAATGACCAGCTGTCCCGACAATGTGCAGATCAGCATTCGGCCAGGCTTTCTTTAAAGCCCAGGCGCTCGAAAGCGGTGTGACGACGTCATATCGACCGTGAACGATGGTGCCGGGAATATTGCCCAGTTTTGCGGTGGCCTGATCGAGCAGCCAGCCATCTTTTTCGAAGAAGCCCTTATTCACGAAATAGTGGCATTCGATGCGAGCGAAGGCGTCGGCAAAGTCGTCTTCTTCAAAGCGCTTCGGACGGCTGGTTGGGCCTTGGATGGTGATGGTCTCGCCCTCCCAGCAAGTCCAAGCTTTGGCAGCCGCGCGGCGTTCGGCTCGGTCGGTGCCGGTCAGGCGCTTGTGGAATGCGGTCAGCAAGTCGCCGCGCTCCGCTTCGGGGATGGGCGCGACATAACGATCATGCGCGTCAGGGAACAAGCGGCTCGCGCCCTCTTGATAGAACCAACGCACTTCTGACTCTGTTAGCAAAAAGATCCCGCGTAAGATAAGCCCGACCACGCGTTCGGTGTGGGTCACCGCATATGAGAGGGACAGGGTCGATCCCCAAGAGCCGCCAAATAGCACCCATTTGTCGATATTGAGATGCTCGCGCACCGCTTCCATGTCCTCGACCAAATGCCAGGTGGTATTATCTGTCAGTTCAGAATGCGGCGTTGATTTTCCGCAACCGCGCTGATCCATCAGAATGATGCGATACACAGTTGGGTCGAAAAAACGACGCATTTCAGGGCTAGAGCCCCCGCCTGGACCGCCGTGAACCCCGAGGACTGGCAGTCCGTTTGGGTTGCCTGATTCTTCCCAATAGACCTCGTGAAGGTCGCTCACACGGAGGAATCCTGATTTACGGGCTTCGATAGGTGGATAAAGTTTAAGCAATTTGATCCCTTTGTTCACCACCTCTTCACCTATCGGCAGTTAACTTCTGAATAAAGGGTATGGACGGCGTTTTTCTCATCTGTATGTGTTATTACAGATGAGGGTTAGAGAGATTTAGGTGTGTCGCCTCATGCGTAGTGTGCTCATTAGTGTTTTTTTGGCGTCAAGTCTTGGCGCGTGCGCGACCGTTTCTATGGTCTCGTCCGAAGCAACTGTGGAGTCCGGCCTGACAGCTGAGCAAAGCAGTCTGCGCAAAGTCTCTGACGCTTATATCGATCTTGCTGAACGCAAAAACTGGGTCGCTAAGAGTGGTGGTCTGCTCGGATTTGCGCGTGTTTTGATGGACGGCGCATCGAGTGGAGACGAGGATCAAGGATCTGCCTACGCCGCTGCTTTGGAAAATGAAACAACTTCTGATGCGCAAATTGAGCGTCTGAAGGGTGACATTGAAGGCGCAACGCATGGGCTGAATGTGGCCACCATGGAGGCAGAGAAGCTGTATGGCACTGGCATTTCGGCCAAGTCTCTGCGCGCAGACCTTGTTAGCTATGAAAGCGCGCTCGTAACCGCGAAAAAAGCGCGCCGGACCTTTGTGACCACTTTGGCCGATCTTGAGATCTCAGGGGCGAGCCAAGCGAATGACGCCCTGACAGAGTTCGATGCCAGCATCGACGCTGCGAGCAGCGCAGCCGACAAGCTCGCGGATTATGCGGCTCTGCGCAAAAAAGATGAGGCGACGTCTTAATCGACGCCTCATCGTTTCGACGATCTAAAACTTCAAGAACCCGCGATCGAGCTGCCAGGCTGATTCCATGATTTTCGCCAATTGCTCAGTGCGATTGCGAACCACTTCTGGCGTCCAAGCCACTTTGTCCTCGATATCTTTCGTCAGCGCAAATTCGGGTTCGCCATCGGCAAAATAAAGCGCCTTCTTTTCATCGAAGGAGAGATTGTCGGCTTTTTGATTGGTCGACTGAGAGAGCAGAGCGTAATTGCCAATCGTATCGACCAGGTCGCGATGCACGGATGGATTGGGCCAGGAATTGTGCCAAGGTGAGCCTTCTGGAATGCTCTTTGGCAGGACATGTTCGATGGTTGCGCCCGAGTCCGGTCCGAGCGGTACGCCGCCTTCAATTTCCGCATTCATCCGCAGCGCGATTGCACGGCGCTGCGAGAAGGCGCCGAAACGGCTGCGCAGGCGATTGCCAATCTCACGCCGCTCTTCCCGTGACAAAGCCAACGGGCCGCTTTCGGAAAGTAGCGCGCGATGATTGTCGGCATTGTCCGCGATTTTCTGATAGCGCCGCTGGCGCGGGCGCTGTTCTGTAATCGCCATCATGGACGCATAGGCAAAGCGTTCCAAGCTGCGGAAGAATTTGTAGGACGTTTCAGGCGTGCGGTCTTGATTGACCAAGAATTTCAATGCCGGCGCGCGCCACAATTGATGATCGATCAGCCGCAAGTGATTGAGGCAGACCGTGACTTGCTCGGTCATCTCACCAAAATCGCCTTCGCCCGTCGAGATGGTGACATAGGCATCCACATAGGCGGGCAGCTCATTGGCGAGAAACTCGCGCGTTCCACCATTTGTCTTCTGGATCACGGCTTTGCGAAAATCGCTGGCGCCTTTCTTGGATTTACGCGCATAGATCGTCGAGATCTGGTTGAGCAAATCATCAAAGCCTGAGCCCCCAAGGCGAGATTCATGTTCAGACCATTGGCGCGAAAACTCGTTGGCTTCCTCTTTGGACAGATTTGCGTTTTCCAGCAGATCCGTCTTGATGATGTCGTGGCCATTTGGCGCTTTGCCGCGCGTGTTCAGGACGCGGAACACATTGTAGCCGCCGTCCCAGTCTTCAACGATAACTTTCACAAGTAAGACCCGGTGTTTGATGGTTTCTGCAAGCGCGCGGCGCGCGTCGGGCGACAGATTGCGGACCTGGCCAATGAAATTGTCCAGGTTCTTCTTCATGCGCATCTGGCTGTCGCTATCGTTCGGCTGAATATCCTGATCCAGAGCGGCGCCGCGATTTTGAATCGCTTCGCTGAGATAGGGGCCATCAATATGATTGAGCGAGATCCGCCAGAAAGGGCCGTTAGGACCGTCTTCGTCGGCAATGAGTGCATGGATCTCATCTTTGCGCGCCTGATCGGTTTCGATGTCGCGCAGAACGGCGAGCAGAATCGTCAGCGTGGTCAGGCGCTGTTGTCCATCGACGATGAGGTAGCGTCCGGAGTCTTCTTTCACCAAAACGATCGCGCCGATAAAATGATTATCGCCGCCTTCACTGGTGTCTCTGAGGTCGGTCAGCAGGGCTTCTGCCTCTGCATGTTCCCAAGAATAACTGCGCTGATATGGCGGCATGGCCATTTCCATGCCGTTACATAGTAAATCCGCAAGTGTACTTTCTTGGGCACGAAGGCCTTGTGTCATTTATTCTAAACTCTCTAAAAACCCACCAACCACGTCGATCACCCCTAAGCCTGCTCGACGGGACCATCAATTGAAACTGGCATAGAAAATGTCCGGTTTCAGCCAATAGTAGCGAAGAGGTCACACGCGATGAAATGGGCTAACGTTCAAGTTGAAGACCGCACTCGGGCGGGGTTGGTACACGAGGACAAGATTCTGCTGACCGATGCTCCGGACGTTGCTGCTCTGCTCAGCGACTTACCAATGGCTGCGGCGCGCGCAGGAGCAAATGGCGAGATATCCCGATCCGACGCAATTCTATTGCCTCCCATTCTGAAGCCTCGAAAGATCCTTGGTATTGGTGTGAATTACTCGGCGCACGCCAAGGAGTCTGTGACTTTTATCAACAATCCAAACTCCAACGTGCAGAAATGGTTCAACAAGCAAGCCACGGGCGCCAACGGGCCTTACAGTCCGGTCCATTTGCCAGTGGTGTCCGACCAGCTCGACTATGAAGCTGAATTGGTGGTGGTGATTGGTAAAACTGGGCGACATGTGCCCGAAGAGCGCGCCGAAGAGATGATTGCAGGCTATTGTTGTGGCTGCGATTTTTCCGTGCGCGATTGGCAACGCGCGAGCCCGACCATGATTATGGGCAAAGGGTTTGATACGCACGCGCCCTTCGGCCCGTTCTTGGTGACCCCGGACGAAATTGACGACCCAGACCGTTTGGAGATTCGCGGCTATGTGAATGATGAGCTGCGCCAACAAGCGGTGGCAAAGGACATGACTTTCTCAATCCGCCAGCAAATTGCTCATCTGACAAAAGCGTTCACCTTAGAGCCTGGCGATGTGATTTTCACTGGAACTCCAGCCGGGGTGGGGGCGGGATTTGATCCGCCGAAATGGTTGAAAGCGGGCGATAAGGTTCGCGTTGAAGTTCCCGGTCTCGGCCATATCGAAAACGAAATTGTCGCCGAGCAAAAGCAGACTG
>JBCBDI010000069.1:0-11554 GCA_038529885.1 Pseudomonadota bacterium | reverse complement strand
CGTAAGATTTACGTTTATGACCATGCCATCCATGCGCTTCACTTGCACTCATGGTTCTACTTAACCGGCACGGCTGTGATGTTGCTCGGGCCAATGCTGCCGGACATCATCCTGACTTTCTATTTCATCGCTGTCCTAGCCTATGTCTGGCGCAGCCTCGCTGTGGCCGGCAGCACGGGCATGATCATGTCCGGCCTGCGCATGTTCTTCATGCTGTTTTTCTGGGTCATCATGACGACGATCATCATCCTGGCGACGATCTTGATCAGCGGTCTGTCCGTCCACGAGTAATGCGCAACCGGCCCATCCCGAATATTCCAGACGCCCAAAAGGCGATGGTGCGCGACCTCGTCCTCTATGAGGATGAATATCTGTATGCCTTCAACAAGCCGTCGGGCCTGGCGGTTCAAACCCGCGGCAATCGGGGGACGTCGCTGGACCATCTGCTGTGGACCTTTGCGCGCTCGAATGGAAAGCGGCCGCATCTAGTCCACCGCATTGATGCGGGCACGTCTGGTCTCATCCTCGCGGCGAAGACCAAACCGGCCATGGCTTTCCTCTCAACAGAGTTTGCCGAGCGGCGCGTCAAGAAGCGTTATCTGGCGCTGGTTGGCGGGACCCTCCCGAGCCAGGACAAAGGCCGGATCGAAACGCCCTTGCTGAAAGTCGGGCGGGCGGTGCAGCCGGGCCGTTTGGATCAAGGGGCAGACGCGGCGCTGACCGATTGGCAAGTGCTGGCGCGCGCCGACACGCATGCCCTGATTGAGGCGCGGCCTCAGACGGGGCGCATGCATCAGATCCGCGCGCATCTGGCCGAGCTTGGCTGTCCGATCCTTGGCGATGTGATCTATGGCGCAGGCGCGCTGTCGGGTGAGCGTTTAATGCTGCACGCCGCAGGGCTGGAGATCACGCGTCCCGATGGAACGCCGCTTTCCCTAGACGCCCCCGTGCCCGCCGACTTTGCCAGCGCCCGAGACGCACTCTTGCCTTAGCCTGGCGCGCCGAGCGTTGCCGCCATTGGCGCGCCTGGTCCGAGATCCAGGCCGAGATAGGTCCACGCGACGACCAAGAGGATGCCGCTGATCAGCATCCAGATCGAATAAGGCAGCATGGTCGCTGTCAGGCTGCCAAGGCCAAAGTCCTGCACCCAGCGGCGCGCAAACACCAAGATGAGCGGGAAATAGACCATGAGCGGGGTGATAATATTGGTGGCGCTATCGCCGACGCGGTAGACCGCCGTGGCGCCATCCGGAGAGACACCAAGCAGCATCAGCATGGGCACCATGACGGGCGCCAGGAGCGCCCATTTGGCCGAGGCTGAGCCAACAAACAGATTGATGATGGCTGAGAAGAGCACGATCATTCCGAGCAGGACCGGGAGCGGCAGGCCAGAGCTTTCAATCGCAGCGGCGCCATGCACAGCGCTAATCAAGCCAAGATTAGACCAGCCAAACATGGCAACGAAGTGTGCAGCGGCAAAAGAGAGGACCAGATAATAGCCCATATCTTTCATTGCCTCTGACATCATAGCGACGAGGTCATGGTGGTTTTTAATTGTGCCCGCTGCCGCGCCATAGGCCCAGCCTGCGGCGAGGAAGAGGACGAGGAAGCCGCCAACCAGAGATTGGAAAAGCGGCCCCGCGCGTTGATACCATTCAAGGCCTTCAGTGCCTGGCCCGTCGAGCCATAGCGGCGTGCCCGGACCAGCAGTCATAAACGCCCATAAGGCGATCACGCCGAGGACGGCGAGCCCGGCATTGCGAAGGCCTTTTTGTTGTTCGGGTGTCAGCGGCTTGTCTTCATCGGCATAGCTCTCAGCATCTGCGCCCTCAGACGGGCTCCACTTGCCGAGACGCGGCTCGATGATGCGGTCAGTGACATACCAGATGATCGGCAAGTAAAGCAGCATCAGCGCGACGATGAACCACCAGTTGCCGGCAATGTTCGCGTCATAGCTGGCGTCGAGAATCTCGCCGGCTTGCTCGGTAATGCCATAGAGAAGCGCGTCGAGCTGGCCGGGGAAGAGGTTGGCAGAAAAGCCACCTGAGACGCCTGCAAAGGAGGCGGCGATGCCGGCCAAAGGGTGGCGTCCAGCAGAGGCGAAGAGCACACCCGCCAGCGGAATAAGGACCACATAGGCGGCATCTGCGGCGTGGTTTCCGACCATGGCGACGAGCGCAACAACTGGGGTCAGCAAGGCGACAGGCGCGCCGCGAACCGCCGATCGCATGGCGCTGGCGAAAAGCCCAGAGCGTTCAGCGACGCCTGCACCAAGCATGACGACCAGTACATAGCCAAGCGGATGGAAGTGCGTGAACGTCTTCGGCATTTCGACCCACAGGCGCTGAATATTCTCGGCTGAGAACAGGCTCACCGCGCTGATCACCCCATCAGCGCCAATGCCAAAGCGGGCCTTTTGGCTGTCGGGCATGCCGCTCAGCACTTGGTCGTTCAAAGTCGCGTTGACGCCCATGAGCGCGCAGACAATTGAGACGACAATCAAAGCGATGATGAAATAGGCAAACAAGAAGACCGGATCCGGCAATTTGTTGCCGGTTCGCTCGACCCAGCCGAGAATTCCTTTTGTTTGTCCTTGAGTTTCAGCCACCGCCATACCCGCTTCTCCGAATTCTTTAGAATGTCTCTATGCTCTAGACCGGCACTTCAAAGCTGGCAATTGCGTGAGTGTCTCGAACTATTTCACGACGGAATTCGTCCTTCACAATTCTCCTGAATGACGTAAGCCTTGGCCTAACTCTGGGATTGGGAGATCAGCGATGACCGCGATCTATATTGGAATAGGCGTCATCATTGCCGTGCTTGCGGCTGTGATTATCCTCTTCAATCAATTGGTGTCGAAGCGAAACATGGTCGATAATGGCTGGGCCGATATTGATGTTCAGCTAAAACGCCGCGCTGATTTGATCCCGCAACTCGTATCCGTCGTTCAAGGCTATGCCGCGCATGAGCGGCAATTGTTCGAAGACGTGATCATGAAACGAAACGCGGCGCTCCAGGCTGGTAATGATCCGGCGACCCGTGGCCCGAAAGAAACCGAACTCGCCGCACCTGTGGGCAAATTAATGGCGCTTGCCGAAGACTATCCAGACCTCAAAGCCAGCGACAATTTCATAGAATTACAGGACGAGCTATCGGAAACCGAGAACAAGATCGAGATGGCGCGGCGCTTCTATAATGGCGCTGTCCGCGAGATGAATGTCGCAGTGGAGAGTTTTCCAGGCAATCTAATCGCCGGCATGTTTCGCTTTGGACGTCGGCACTTTTTTGAGATTAGCATGGCGGACCGCGCCGTCCCCGATTTAAATTTGGGTGGGGAGCGCTAATGCAAGCCTGGGGACGGATTGCGTGTCTACTCTTTGTTGTCCTTTGGATGGCTCAGGCGGGCGTGGCTGACGAGCGCATTAAGCAGTTCCACGTTGAGATTGAAGTCGAACAAGACGGCGATCTGATGATCACCGAAAACATCCTCGTCAGTGTAGAAGGCCGAGACATCCGGCGCGGAATTTTCCGCGATCTACCCGCGTATTATTTGGATGAAGGCGGCCCGGGACGGTTGCCATATCGATTTACGATACTCGGCGTTTTGAGGGATGGCGTTCGAGAACCTTATGCACGCGAGCGTGTTGGTAATGCCGTTCAAATCCGGATCGGTGACGCAAATGTCTTTCTCGAGCACCGCGACCATCAATATCAAATCAGATATCATGTGAAGAATGGCATTCGATACGGCGAGTTTGAAGATGAGTTATACCTAAACATCACCGGCAATTATTGGAGTTTTCCCATTGATAGCGCGTGGGTCAGCGTGCGGTTCCCGGGTGGGGCAGACATTACTCAGGTGAATGCCTATACGGGCGCGCTGGGTGCGAATGGTCGCGATTATCAGTATGAGCGTAATGGCGATCGGCATCGCGTATCGGCAACGGTCCCCTTTTCGCGAAGAGAAGGACTGACGGTTTCCCTCTCCGTCGAAAAGGGCGTCATCGATCCGCCTTCGCTCTCAGACCAAGGGTGGCTCTGGTGGGCGCGCAATGGGGCGCTGGCGGCGCTGATCGGGTCCCTAGTTGCCCTGTTTGGGTTCTATTTCCGCAGCTTTGACCGGGTCGGGCGCGACCCTGTTAAAGGGCCAATTTTCCCGCAATATGAACCGCCGAAAGGCTATTCGCCCGCTGCTGCCCATCACATCTATTTTCGCAGCTTTCGCAGTCATGACGCTCTGATCGCAAGCTTGATGTATCTCGCAGGCAAAGGGCTCATGCGGATTGATGTCGATAAGAACGACAAGAAGAAGACCGTGCTTGAGCCGCTCGATGTCTATGGCTCGAACCTGGTGCCGGATGAGACCGCCAAACTCTATGATCAACTGTTCGCTGGGCGCAGCCGGATTGAGCTTGGCAAAAAATATGATGCGGGCTTCACCAAAGCCTATACGAGCTTTCGCAAAGGCATTTCAGCAAAGTATGGCAGCTCCTATTTCAAGTGGAATCTCGGCTATGTCGTGATTGGCGGCGCGCTCAGTATTGGCGCGATCATCTTTGCCGCCAATCAGGCGTCTTACTGGTCGCTCTGGCATACAGGCGCGGTGATCGCGCTGATCGCGCTCAATTGCCTGTTTATGTATTTGATGCCGGCGCCGACCCGCAAAGGCCAAGATGTGCATACGCATCTGGCGGGCTTTCGCCTCTATATGGAGAAGGCTGAAAAGCTGCAGCTCAACTCGGTGGAAGTTGGCAGCGACGCACCGCCGCCCATGACTGTGGAGCGCTATGAGACGTTTCTGCCGTATGCCGTCGCGCTGGGCGTCGAGAAGCCCTGGAGTGATCATTTCGAGCGTCTCATTCCCGAAGCTGCGCAAGACTACAATCCAAGTTGGACGAATATGAATGCCCGCACGTTCGGGTCGACCGGCGGCATGACCCGAACCATGGTGTCTGGCATGAGTTCCGGCGTGGCGTCTGCGATGCCGCAAAGCTCGGGGTCATCTGGGAGCAGCGGCGGCGGTTTCTCCGGTGGCGGCGGCGGCGGTGGCGGCGGCGGTGGCTGGTAGCGCGAAGTCTTGCGTGAAAGCTCTAAACGCTTATATCTCCACAGTAATCTCGTGTTTATGATAAACAGTTCGTTATAAAAAAATTGAAACACGCCAGTAAATGGCAATACAAATCTGAAAAGAATGTAATTATATCAAGTCCTTATATGGACTTCGGATGATTTGTTCTTGTATTCAGATTGCATGACAAACACTATTGATCAAAGAGTCTCAAATTACGATTTGTTGGCTCAAGCAACCGATATTGTTACTGCGTATGTTAGCAATAACGCGATTAGCGTCTCGGACCTGCCGGGGCTCCTTAAAACGGTGCATGCAAAGCTCGGCGAGCTCGCCAATGAAAGTATTGAGGCACCGCGCCCTGATCCGGCCGTTCCGATCAATAAGTCTGTTTCTGACCACTATATTGTGTGTCTCGAAGACGGCGCGAAGCTTAAAATGCTGAAGCGATACTTGCGCACCCGCTACGATCTCTCGCCGGATGAGTATCGTGCGCGTTGGGGTCTACCGGCGGACTATCCGATGGTTGCGCCAGAATATGCGCGGCGTCGCTCTGCTTTTGCCAAGCAAATTGGGCTTGGGAAAAAGGGCCGCTAGCCTTTAACGGCGCGCATCAACGTTTATTGAAAGTAACGATCGACGGTGGGTTCGTGATCGGGTTTGCGCGTTTGCTCGCCAGCCGCGATCGCGAGGTCTAGGAAAATCTCAACTTCTTCAAACTCCGTGACTTCGAAGTTGGCTTCTTCAAGATGACTTTGCAGGAGCCGCATCAGTCCCAAAATGCGATCCAGTCTTTCGGACTCGCTAACCCGTTTGCTCATTTCCCCATCCACTTTTAATATTCCGGGCTTGTGGCACAGAACAGTATGCAGAGGCTTAATGGAAACGATCAGATCTAAACTGATCGGGTGAAAATGCAGATTCAGACTGGATTATCGCTTAGTCTTGAGCGAAATGTGAGGTAAATAAATAAAAATAGCTGGGGGGAGTGATGCTATCAGAGCGGTTTAACTGGGACAGACTACGTGTTTTTCGCCTTGTGGCGGATGTTCAAAGCATGTCTGCCGCGGCCCGGTCTCTTGGTGAATCCACGCCCACCGTCAGTCGCCGGATTAACGATCTAGAGCGCGAACTTGGCACCAAATTGTTTGAGCGCTCGAAGCGTGGGGTAACCTTAACCGCTGCTGGCAAGCGCCTGTTCGATCTTGCCACCGAAATGCAGGGCTTGGTTGAGACGGTCGGTGATCAGGTTGCGATTGCCGACAGCATTATCTCTGGCGCTGTGAAGATTATCGCCGGCGATGGCCTCGGCCCGCATTGGTTGGCGCGGTTGATGCCGGAGTTTCACCGCCGCATCCCGAAGGTGCAAATCGATTTGGAAATCGGGTCGGCCACGGACGAAGTCGCGCACCGGCTTGCCGATCTTGCCATTACGTTTGAACAGCCAAACGATCCAGACATCATCTCAACTCGGCTCGGCACCTTGCACTATATGTGTTTCGCCTCACCGCAATATATTGCGCGCCATGGCCAACCCGCCAACCTGTTCGATTTTCATCGGCACAAGCTGCTCATGCACACCGGTTATGTGCACCAAGTCGAGCGATGGTCAAAAAATATCAAAGAACTCAAAGACTTTATCGACTATTCGGTGATCACCAATTCCGGCACAGCTTTGATCACACTGACGCTGAATGGCGGCGGGATTGCGATTTTGCCAAGCTATGTTGCTGAATCGGAACCCGGATTGGTGCCGCTGCAAATGCCGGCGCTCGCGCCGATTGATTTCTGGCTCACCTATACCGAACGCGTGCGTCGCAATCCGGCCGGCATGGCAGCCATTGAGTGGGTGCTGTCAGCGTTCAATGAGGTCGATCATCCTTGGTTTGCTCGTGATTTTGTCCACCCGGACCGCGTGTTCGAGCAGGCGCGCAAGAGCAGCCTGATTGGGCCTGCGTCTTCGTCGCTGCGCGCTTAAGCAACGCGGCTTCGAGATAAGGCGCATTGGGTGAAGCGATGTGCTTTGCGCAAATAGAAACTCTCGAAAACCAGGAAATTCAACTTCCAATGCGTTGAGGAAAATATTCCTATAACTATGACTTTTCATTTGTGGATGAAAAGACCGTGTCGCGTATCCTCGTTGTCGTTTTCTATGTCTTGGTGAGGATTGCGCCCGCCGATGCGCATCTCAGCTTAAGCCCCATCGTGATCTCGTTTGAAGCGGGCGCTGAAAAGCGAAAAGACTTTCTGCTCGAGAATACCGGCGAGCGCCCGCAATATTTGGAGGTCCAAGCCCAGCGCATTCTCAACCTTGGGGCCAGTCCTGAACTGTATGAGACGAGCCCAATTCCAGACGCGGTCGGATTGCTCGTCGCCCCGCGTCGTTTGGTCTTGCAACCGGGAGAACAGAAGCGAATACGGGTCATCTTGCTGGAGGACCCACCCAAGACCGATCTCGCCTGGCGGGTCGAAATCGTGCCGGTCATTGGTGAGGTCGGTTCCAGCATACCTGTGGCATTGACCATGGTCGGCTACAAAGCCCTGGTGTTCGCGCGTCCCAATGATCCAATTGTTGAGATTGTTGGGGACCGGGTTGGCCAACGCGTGAGCGTGACCAATGCAGGAACGAGCAATGGCTTGCTGCACTCGGGGGAACAATGCAGCCCGCCTCGACCATGTGTCCGCGTTCCGGGGAAGCGGCTTTGGCCTGGTATGACCTGGCAGACGCAGCTGCCGAACGACGCGCCAGTGACCTTCACTTTAACCGGTCCTCGCGGGGATCGAGCGATCACCTTTTGAGGAGTAGAGGAGGCATAGCGCGATGATCAAACTCAAGACGTTCTTTGGGGTCATTTGTTTGCTCTATCCGGGCACCTCCTTCGCCGCCACGGATGGAACCCTTGGAACAAGCTCGACCGGTGTGATTGGCGTTTCTGTCGAGCTTACCCCTGAGCCAGCGCTCATCAGCATAACCGGACTGCAAGATGTCAATTTCGACAAGACGGTCGGCGGCAGCCTCAAAGCGGATCAAACCATAACAGCATGCGTCTATATGGATGATGTTGGCACTTACGGGGTGGAGGTCGAAGCAACGCCTCTGACGAGTGAGGGGCAGAGCTATGCGTACAATCTGAGCATTGATCAAAACGTGACCGGCTCAACTCCCCTCAACCTATCCGTCACAAATGCAACTGTGGAAGCCAGCGCGACTGGTTTTTTACCGTCGGACACTGTTGGATGTAATGGAGATGCGCGGCTCGTCATTACATTTAAGGATGTCGCTAATGCCGCCATTACCGACCCATTTTCTGCGACCGCAACCGTGACCCTTATTGTCATGCCAGATTGATCCCTTGCGACTGAGCATGCTGTGCCGGATCGCGTGGTCGACTATTTTTATGGCTGTCATTGTCGGCAGTGTTTGGGCAAGTGCTCAGATCATTCGGATCGATCCGCCGCCTGGATTTGCGCGCGGTGACATTACCGAGCGCACCATTGTGGACGTCTACCTCAATGACCGTCTGGTGGCAGCAGCGTCAGCGCGCTTTGGTCGAAACACGATTGAGTTCGATGAGCCGGCAACCCTCTCAACCCTGCTGCCAAACGTGACCGATCGAGCGCGGGTGGCTGAGGCGCTAGGCGCCCCATTGCCCGCGCATGCAGAGCTTGCGTGCGGCGCCGCGAACCGCGTGGGGTCCTGCGGATATGTGCATGCGGATGTGGTTGCTGTGATCTTTGACGAAGCGCGGTTCCGCGTTGATCTGTTCATCAATCCGGCCTTCACAACGCAACCCGATCCACGGGCGAAGCTTTTGCCACCGCCCACCACAGCGCCAGGGCTGCTTGCAAATCTCACCTCTCGATCCATTTACGATTTTGATCGCCAAGAATTGCTCAGCGCTCAGAGGTTGCGAGCGGTGGCGGGGCGAGGGCGTTGGGCGATTCGCGGTGAAGGGGTGAGCGATCTCAATCGGCAGAGTGCGTTGCGGTCTTTGGTCTCCACTTATTCCGGGCGCGACCAATCCTGGTGGCTCGGGCTCCTGCCCAGCCAAAGCAGTGCGGGCCTCGCGCAGACCGAACGGCTCTTAGGGGTGCGGGTTGAGACAAGTTCAGACACACGGCTCGATCGCACGCGCATAGGGGCAAGCTTGATCGAGGTCTCTGTCGCGCAAAGCGCCATTGTCGAGATCCGGCGCGCTGGTGAAACCCTAGATGTGCAGCGCGTTGAGCCAGGCCAGACTCTGCTGGATACAAGCCGGCTTCCTGCTGGATCTTATGAAATTGATCTTGAAATCCGTGAGGGCGGCGGCTCGCGATCTGAAACGCAGTATTTTTCGAGCTATGGCAATTTGCCTGCGCCGGGCCGGCCGCAATGGTATTTGGAAGCGGGACAGTCCGTGGCTTTCAATGCGCGTGCGCTGGACGCCTTCTCGGAAGGGCCGCTCATCGCCTCTTTTGGTCGCCATCAGCGGTTTGGGCGGGTCTGGGGAACGAGCGCCGATGTGGTCCTTAGTCAAAGTATCAGCCATGCCGAGCTGGGCGTCGGACTGGAGCATCAGGCCGTGTCGGCGGGGATTGGCTTTGTGGCATCAGACCGCGGCGACCAAGGCTGGTTTTTGCGCGGCCAAGGCACGCTTCGAGGCTGGCGCTTCAATGGCTCTTTCCGACAAATCGAGACAGAGCCCCCAACAGTCGCGACCGAGCCGCTAGTCTATGATCCATTCCCGCGTGCCTTCCGGCAGGCGCGCCTTTCGGCGCAGCGATCTCAGGCCTGGGGACGCTATGGTGTGAGAGGGTTTTACCGGGAGACAGCTGGCGGGCGCGAAACGTGGTTCGCAGGATCATATGTCGACTTTGCGATCCTGCGCTCAAATGATTGGCGGCTTAATCTTGAGCTGCGCGGAGAGCTTGGCTCAGATCGCTCGACGCGCTTTGTCGGCGTGCGATTGTCAAAAGCCTTTCGGGGCGGGCCGGCTTCAAACTGGCGCAAGCGAGCCAATGTGCGCGTCGCCTCGGATCTGGTTGAGGCGCGGTCTGGAACCGCGCGATCCTTGCGGCGCGTCATCGAAACCGACCTTCAGGCCGATCAGCGCCGGGCGAACGGTCGCCAGCTCCAAGTTTTCGCAGGCGTTCGCCAGGAAGATATCTTTGGGTTGCGCGGCGGGCTTCATTATCGCAGCGATCAAGTTGATGCTCGCCTTGACGCCCGGCGGACATATCAGACCCAAAACTCGGTGTCTCTTGATATGCAATCGGGTTTAGCCATTGGAAGCGGCGGTCTTTCCTGGACGGCCACGACTGAAGAGAGCGGCGCGCAAGTGGTCCTCAGCCAGCCAAGCCCAGACCCGATCGCACTGCAGGTGGGGGGGCAAACCCGGACTATCCACAAAGCGGGCCGGACGGGGTTTGTGCCGCTCCGGCCTTTTGAGATTTATGATGTCGGGATTCAACCGCTTTCGGCTTCTGACATTGTCTATGATCAAAGCAAAGCGCGCGTAGTCGCTTATCCTGGGAACGTTATCCGCGTGCCGCGCACGGTGCGGCCGATCAAGATTTATGTCGGGCGCTTGGTCGATGCGAGGGGTGCACCGATGGCAGATACGGTGCTGAAAGGAGATGACGTGACCGGGCGAACCGATGAGCAAGGCTATTTCCAGATCGATGGGGCAGGGGGCGATGTTTTGAGTGCGATCCTGAGCGAAGACACCGCGTGCGCGTTCGTGCTGCCAATGATTGTGCGTGCCGAAGCGGTTTATGTGAACGCCGGAGACCTGCTTTGCGCGGATTAAGACACGAGCCCGTTAGGGGGCGTCTTTCAGGCGCTCGGCGGTTTTTAGGTCGCTTGGCGTGTTCACGTTGAAAAAAGGGTCAATGTGAGATTGGGGCTCAAACGCGACCTTGCGGGCACCGCTGAGTTCAACCCATCGCATGGCCGAGCGCGCACCATCGTTCAAAGCTTGCTCTAAAGCGGTCCGCGATGCGGTTGGCCACAGCCCGCAAATAGGATGCGTCCGGCCGCTCGAGGCAGCGATGCTCGGTGCTCCGGATTTCGTCAATCTGCTCAAGAGGTCAGCCGGCAAGAAAGGCGTATCGACCGGTACGGTGCAGACCTCGTCAGCGCCAATATTGTCGGCAAAGGTCAGTGCGGTGAGCAGTCCTGCTAAGGGGCCGCAATCGACAAAGGCTTGATCGGGCAGCATCTGCAATCCGTGCCCCGCATAGGGACTGTCCAGAGGAGCATTTAAGCAAATGGGGCCCGTCGTCTGCCGACTGACCCGCTCGATCACGTGCGCCAGAAGCGTGCGCTCACCGAGCTTGGCGAGGCCTTTTGCGGTGCCGAACCGTTTCGCGCCACCCCCAGCGATGATGACCACAGGCAGATCAGTGCTTGGGCCCGTGCGGATCATCTGCCATAGAATGCAGCGAGAGAGCGGGGCGTCTTATCTCGCCCAATGAACGGAAAGCGCACTTGGACTCAAACACTGA
>JBCBDI010000068.1:0-11567 GCA_038529885.1 Pseudomonadota bacterium | reverse complement strand
ACATGAAGAAAATCACGCTGGAGAACATCCTCGATTGCTTGACCGAGATGACACACGAAGTGACCATCGACGAAGATGTTCGGGTGAAAGCCAAAGCTGCGATCGATGCCATGTTGGCGTTGCCAAAGATGGAAAATCCGCTCGCCTTCGAAACCGGCCTCAAGCCGATGGAGATTGAGGTTATTTCACCCAACTGATGCCTTGTCCCTGCCATATGGCAGACTAAGGTGGAACTGAAGTGAAAAGATGGAGAGCTTGATGGCAAGGCTTATCGCAGCTGTTTGCGCTGGACTATTCAGTCTGATTGCCTTGCCCGCTCAAGCCGATACTGACCCCAGCGATGTGCTCGGGTCTTGGAGCTTCCAAACCAAGCCTTATCGCGATGGTCAGTGCATTATGACCGGCACGATGCGCCTGTCCTCTCACCCAGAAGACGGTCTCTATGAGTGTGAACTCACCGCTGTCGAAGTGTGCTCCATGTGGGGACGCTCTGTGGTCCTGCAGACCTGCAAGGCGCGGCGGTTTGGCAATCAAGTTTCAATCCGGTCTGAGATCACGCAAATGCTGGAACAAAAAGTCGAAGGCCTGATTTACGTGCCGGACAATTTCAGCCTGACCATCCAAGACCAAAGTCGCATGTGGGGCGCGCTCGTCTCTGCCGCGACCGCGCCTGTCGAGTTCCGCCGCTCTGAGGACGGCATTTCTTAATGCGCCGCATTATCCCTCTTCTCGCACTCTGTGCGCTTGGCGCCCCGGCATGGGCGGAGGCGAATATTGCCGGCCATTGGACCTTCTCAGCGAATATCCAACAAGACTGTAGCTTTGGCGGGACAGCGCATTTGGAGAAGACCGGCGAAACCACATTCGAAGGCGAGCTTACAGCGACCCAAAGCTGTGTGTCGCTTCCGGAAGACTATGTTGTGCGCCAGGATTGCAGTGCCTCGAAGCTTGGCAACCAACTCTCGGTGCGCTGCCGCATCGTTGAGTTCATTAACGGCTTTGATAGCGCCTATTACTACCCAGACAATTTCACGCTGACGATCGAATCTGGGGCCCGTATGCATGGCGCCCTCGTCAGCGCTGGCAGCGCCAATCCAGCTGAATGGACGCGCGCCGAAGGGGGCATTTCTTGATCAAATCCAACGGGCCTCGGCCCGAAACATACACGGCCCCTGCTGGCGCGGGCGATGCTCCTGTATTGATCATAGGGGCTGGCTTGGCTGGCCTCTTCCTGGCCCTTCGATTGACGCCGCGGGCGTGCACGATCATTTCACCCGCCCCGCTCGGACAATCTGCGTCTTCGGCCTGGGCGCAAGGCGGGCTTGCTGCCGCGCTGCATCCTCAAGACAGCCCAGACCAACACGCGGCCGATACGATCGCTGCCGGGGCGGGCCTGGTCGAACCCTCCATTGCCAATCTGATTGCCGAAGATGGTCCACAGCGCGTGCGCGACTTGATCGCATTGGGCGTGCCGTTTGACCGCACGCCAGACGGGGACCTGGCGCTCAGTTTGGAAGCGGCGCACTCGCACCCTCGCGTCGCGCGGGTGGCGGGCGACCTTGCAGGAAAGGCGATCATGGGCGCGCTGACGGCGGCTGTGCGCGCTGCGGATCATATTCAGCTGATCGAGAATGCGCGCGCTGTCGGTCTGTTACAGGATGAGACAGGCCGAATCGCGGGCGCTGTTCTGAAGGACAATCGAGGCCGCACCTCGACCATGTCGAGCCCCGAAACAGTACTCTGTACGGGTGGTTCCGGTGGATTGTTCCGGGTCACGACAAACCCCCCGCAGGCCCGCGGCGACGCGCTCGCCATGGCGTATTCGGCGGGGGCCGTGATTGCCGACCCTGAATTCGTTCAGTTTCATCCAACCGCGATGGATGTCGGACTAGACCCATCACCGCTGGCAACCGAAGCCCTGCGCGGCGAAGGCGCGATCCTGATCTCTGCGGATGGGACCTCCTTCATGTCGCGCTATCACGAAAAAGCTGAACTCGCGCCGCGAGATGAAGTGGCGCGGGCAATCCACACAGAACTTTCCGAAGGCCGAAACGTCTTCCTCGACACGCGCGTGGCCATTGGTGCGGAAATCAAAGACCATTTCCCAACTGTGTTTGCGGCCTGCATGGCAGCCGGGATTGACCCGCGGACGGATGCCATCCCCGTGGCGCCAGCGATGCACTACCATATGGGCGGAATCCTTTGTGACACTTGGGGTCAGGCGAGTTTGAACGGGCTCAGCGTCTGCGGGGAATGCTCGAGCACTGGCGCGCATGGAGCCAACCGGCTCGCCTCAAACTCTCTTCTAGAAGCGGTTGTCATGGCGGCGCGGATTGCCGACCGTTTAAAAGACAGCGAAGCGGTCGCGCCCAGCACCAGCCGCGGCGAGGTGCCAGCAGATTTGCCAGACGAAGCCTTGCAAGACTTGAGGCAAAGCATGGCGACCCAGTGCGGCGTCGTTCGGGACTCGAAAGGACTCGGCACGCTTCTTGAAAAAATCGAAACACTTCAAAGCACTCATGGCCCAGCCCGAGCTTTGATTGCATCACACTTGATCGCAAATGCTGCCCTGCAAAGAGAAGAAAGCCGCGGGGGTCATTACCGTTCAGACTTCCCGAACACACGTGAAACCGCGGCGCGGACCTTTACGTTTAACGCCGCCCAACATGCGCCCGATCTGGAGCCCGCTTCATGAGTTTCATCGCCCCGCCCCCGCTCCCAGATGTGATCTTGGACCCGATTGTTCGTCTCGCTCTAGCCGAAGACTTAGGCCGCGCCGGTGACCTGACGACGGATGCCACCATTCCCCCAGGCACGCAGCTTACCGCCCACATCAGGGGGCGCGAAGCGGGGCGTCTGGCGGGCATGGACGCGGCAACCTATGCGCTGAAACTGGTCGACAGCCGGACCGAGTTAGACCTCAAAAAACGCGATGGTGACGAAATCGCGCCGGGTGACACAATCGCCGTGATGCGCGGCGATGCGCGCTCAATCCTGATCGCGGAGCGCACCATGCTGAACTTTTTGGGACGCCTCTCAGGGATCGCGACGCTGACCTCAGCCTTCGCCGAAAAAATTGCGCACACGAAGGCGAAAATCGTCTGTACGCGCAAGACAACTCCTGGACATCGCGCGGTAGAAAAACGCGCGGTCCGGTGCGGTGGGGGAACCTCGCATCGCTATGGGCTCGATGATGCCATCCTGATCAAGGACAATCATATCGCTGCATCTGGCTCGATCGCTGACGCCCTCCAGCGGGCGCATGCTTATGCCGGACATTTGCGGATGATCGAGATTGAAGTTGATACACTCGAACAATTAGCCGAAGCGCTGCCGCAAAAGCCGCATGCGGTCCTGTTGGACAATATGGAACCCGATACGTTGCGTGAAGCCGTGGCGATGATTGATGGCCAGTGCCTGGCAGAAGCGAGCGGCGGGATCACGCTTGAAACCGTCGCGGCAAAAGCCGAAACGGGCGTCGACTATATCTCCTCCGGCGCGCTCACTCACTCTGCGTCAAATCTTGACCTTGGCCTCGATATCCTCTGACCTGTTCTCGATAACAGACATGGCAGGAGGAAATCATGGGCGCAGCGAATGGGCGGAAGTCCATCTTCATTACAGGTGCCGCCTCCGGTATTGGCGCTGAAACCGCGCGTCTGTTCCAGTCGCGTGGCTGGTTTTGCGGCCTCTATGACATCAACGAAACGGGCCTCGCAGAGGTCGCGGGCGAGCTGGGCGCAGACAATTGCCATGTCGCGCCGCTCGATGTGACCAAACGCTCCGATTGGGATGCGGCGATGGCGGGCTTTTCTGAAGCGACCGGCGGCAAAATGAGCGTCCTGTTCAACAATGCGGGCATTGGCCGCCATGGCTGGTTTGAAGACATCCCGCCTGAAGAGTCTGACCTGGTGGTCGACGTGAACGTCAAAGGCGTCATCAATGGCGTCTATGCGGCGCTGCCTTTGCTGCGCGAAACGCCGGACGCTCGCATCGTCAACACAGCCTCCACCGCAGGCGTCGTAGGCTCCCCGCGTTTGGCGGTCTATTCAGCGACGAAATTCGCCGTCCGCGGTCTGACAGAGGCCTTAGACGTAGAATTAAGCGGGCTCGGGATTCGCTGCGCGACCTTGATGCCATGGTTTATCGAGACGCCAATCCTCGACATGGGACTGACCGAAGGGGCGAATGTCAAAATGGCCGATGAGATCCGGGCGGCCGGCCAAGAGGTCTATCCTGTGTCGCTGGCGGCCGAGACGGCCTGGGAAGCGGCTCACGGCAAAGACATTCATTACATGGCCGGCAAACGGGCCAAACAAGCAAGATTTGCTGCCCGGTTCATGCCAGGGCGCTTGAAGAAACAAATTCTGGAAGGTCTGCCGCCGCGCGACTAACCGCCAATCGCGGCGCCCTCGCCCATCTCGGCGTTTTGCACGCTGTCTAGAGCTTGCGAGTTGAGATCCGCGACGGTGACGTCTTTCGGGGCTGCAGGCTTATCGACAGGGGTAAGAACACCTGTCGCTGGCTTCACAGCCGCATCCGCAGGCACGATGGTTTTGATCCCGGCCCGACGCTGCGCCAATCGAGCGGCCTGACGTGCGGTCGCAACAGACCATTCATGGCCACGTGGGAAACGGTAGAAAATATGCGTCCCGATCTTCTTGGTCCGGATGAGACCTGAGTTCCAAACAGGGTTCACATAAGTCGCATGATAATGCGTTGCGCCAGCCGTCTTCTTCTCGTTCAGGTCCATCATAACATGGGCCGCGATGGCTTGGGCTTTGTCCCATTTCTCGCCGCGCGGCTTTTTGTTCATGGCCCCATCACAGGTGAAGGTAAACTGACAGCCAGTGGTTCGCGTCGCACCTTGGAAGACGACTTCACAAATCGAATTTGGATAGCGGTGATCATTGACGCGATTGACGATGACTTCGGCAACGCCAAGCTGACCTGAATAGGCTTCGCTGCGCGCTTCATAATAGATCGCGGTCGCGAGACACTGCTTCTGCTTCAGCATTTCTTCGGCGTCGGAGCGTTTCGGAACTTCGAGTGAAACCAAGCTGCCAATAGCGGCCTTGTCACGATCGTAAGCGGCATAACGGCTCAGCGCGGAGCTTGGATCGCGTTGCAGCGAATACTCAACCGTGCGCAACCAGTCATGGCTAAGCAAATCAGACTGATCGGTGAGCGCAGAGGTCACTTCAACCTCGTCCTCACGGATCTCAGCCAATTGGACGCTGCGGTCACGGAATTGCTCTTCGTCTTGCTGTTCAGCATTCACGCCAGCGATCAGCGGCATGGCCATAACAAACGCCGAGAAACAGGCCACGCCGAGCGCTGCCTGTGTGAACTTTTCTCTTTGATGGGCCGATGTCTGCGCCTTCCACCAGCGCTGTATACGCGCGGTCACTGAAGCGCCCGTCATCGGGTTTTTCTGTCCTACAGTCATCGTCGTCTATTGTCCCACCACGCTCTTGAGCCTTTTGGCTTTCAGGAGCGCCAAACCTCTTCCTTTATTGTCGACCTTATTGCCGTTTTTGGATTACGTTTCTTCGTGCTGCATATTTCCTGCCAGCCTAGAAAATCAATTCTATTTCCTGTCACAATTCGCAGTTTTCCACTGTCAGATTTGACCTGAACACGCTCTGAACTCGGAGCTCACCTCCGGGTCAGCGGCCTAAATGGCGGGATTCATTACAGAATCAAGCTTTCGTTAACTATTTTTATGGGTTTCCGCCGCGCAGAGGTTGTTGCGCGTATGCCACACTCGCCAAGATCACAATTTGTTTCGAATTTGGAATAAATTCGACTGAGCCGAGGCAATTAACCCTGATTCAGCACCGCGTGGGCGGCTGCGAGACGAGCAATCGGCACCCGATAAGGCGAACAAGACACGTAATCGAGCCCGATATTATGGCAGAAAATCACAGATGCTGGATCGCCGCCATGCTCGCCGCAAATGCCGAGCTTAATGCCATCTCTGGTGGCTCGGCCGCGGTCTGCTGCGGTGCGAACAAGTTCCCCAACGCCGTCTTGGTCGATGGTCACGAACGGGTCTTTCTCATAGATGCCCTGCTCTTCATAAGCCGATAGGAACCGGCCCGCATCATCGCGCGAGATGCCGAGCGTTGTTTGCGTAAGGTCATTCGTACCGAACGAGAAGAATTCCGCCGTCTCAGCAATCTGACCAGCGCGGAGTGCGGCACGCGGCAGCTCAATCATAGTCCCGACTAGATAATCGAGTGTGGTGCCAGATTCTTCAAACACCGCCTTTGCCGCATCGTCGACAACCGCTTTGAGAATGTCGAGCTCTTTGCGTGTCCCGACCAGTGGGATCATCACCTCAGGCGTCGGCGTCGCACCGCTAGATTTGGCAACATTCACCGCCGCTTCGAAGATTGCGCGGGCCTGCATGGCGTAAATCTCAGGATAGGTAATACCGAGACGACAGCCGCGATGGCCGAGCATTGGATTGCTTTCATGCAGCGCATCGGCTTGGGCTTTCAGCGCTTTGACATCCATTCCCGAAGACGCTGCAACGTCTTGCATCTCTGATTCTGAGTGCGGCATGAATTCGTGAAGCGGTGGATCGAGGAGGCGGATCGTGCACGGACGCTCG
Source organism: Pseudomonadota bacterium (assembly GCA_038529885.1). GTDB lineage: Bacteria > Pseudomonadota > Alphaproteobacteria > Caulobacterales > Hyphomonadaceae > Henriciella. The sequence goes on along the minus strand of JBCBDI010000068.1, from coordinate 4,948 downwards.
CCCATGATCTGGAAAATCTCTTCAAAATCCGAGCGTTGCATAGGCAGCAATTTTTCAAGCGCGGCTTCGCGCCCCTCTTTCGTGCCCGCGAGGATCATGCTGCGTACAACTGGAATACGCTCAGCATCAAAGAACATATGCTCGGTTCGGCAAAGGCCGATCCCTTCAGCGCCAAAATCGCTGGCGACTTTAACATCGGCAGGTGTTTCGGCATTGGTGCGGACGTTCAGTTTGCGAACCTCATCCGCCCAACCCATGAGCAAGCCGAAATCCCCGGACAGATCAGGCTGCTGCATTTCGACTTCGCCGAACAGGACTTCGCCTTCTGCGCCGTCGACGGTGATCACCTCACCTTTTTTCACTTCGCGATCGCCGACCCGGAACACGCCTGCTTCGGTATCAATCTGTAGGTCGCCTGCGCCGCAGACACAGGGGCGGCCCATGCCGCGGGCGACAACAGCCGCGTGAGAGGTCATGCCCCCGCGCGCCGTGACGATCGCGCGGGCGGCGTGCATGCCGTGAATGTCTTCTGGGCTGGTTTCAACGCGAACGAGGATGACCGCGCGGCCTGCTTCAGCCAAGTGCGCCGCTTCATTAGAATCGAACACGACCTGACCGACGGCTGCGCCAGGGCTGGCGGGCAGGCCTTTGACGACCACGTCGCGCACTGCATCGGGTGAAATGGTTGGGTGCAATAGCTGGTCGAGCTGTGCTGGTTCCAAGCGCAGCACTGCCTCTTCCTTGGTGATCAGCTCTTCTTGCGCCATGTCGACCGCGATTTTGAGCGCGGCTGCCGCTGTGCGTTTGCCGTTACGGGTTTGCAGCATGTAGAGGACATTATCTTCAACCGTGAACTCGATGTCCTGCATGTCGCGATAGTGCGCCTCCAGCGTGTCAGCGACTTCGGTCAGCTGTTTATAGACCGCTGGCATCACCTCTTCGAGCGGGGCTTCGTCTGATTTTAGCTCATCCGCGCGGGCCCGGCTAATTGGGGCCGGTGTGCGAATGCCGGCAACCACATCTTCGCCTTGGGCATTGGTTAGGAACTCGCCGTAAAACGCGTTTTCGCCGGTTGAGGGGTCGCGGGTAAAGGCGACGCCGGTCGCGGACGTCTCGCCCATATTGCCGAACACCATGGACTGGACATTTACCGCTGTGCCCCATTCGGCTGGGATATCATTCAGCTTACGATAGAGGATCGCGCGGTCATTCATCCATGAGCCAAACACCGCGCCAATCGCGCCCCAGAGCTGCTCGCGCGCATCATCTGGGAAAGGTTTGCCGAGCTTTTCTTGAACTGCGTCCTTGTATTGGCCGACAATGGTTTTCCAATCATTGGCTTCCATCTCGGTGTCGAGTTCATAGCCTTGGCTGTCTTTATAATCGTCGAGAATATACTCGAACGTGTCATGGCGCAGGCCGAGCACGACATTGGAATACATCTGAATGAAGCGGCGATAGCTGTCATAGGCAAAGCGCTCGCCCGCCTTGGCAGCAAGGCCCTGGACCGTCACTTCGGACAGGCCGAGATTGAGGACCGTGTCCATCATGCCAGGCATAGAGGCGCGCGCACCGGAGCGGACAGAGACCAGAAGCGGATTGTTGACGTCGCCGAAGATTTTGCCCGTCTTGACTTCTAGCGCTTTCAGCGCCTCGTCGACTTGGGCTTCAAGGCCCTCCGGATAGGCCTCGTTCAAATCATAATAGGCCGTGCAAACGTCTGTGGTCAGCGTAAATCCGGGCGGCACGGGCAGGCCGAGGCTTGCCATCTCCGCGAGATTTGCGCCTTTCCCGCCAAGCAGGTTCTTCATCGCCGCGCTGCCATCCGAGCTGCCGCCGCCAAATGAATAGACCCATTTCGTCGTCACGCTTGCGCCATCGCCCATGATTTGTACTCCTTGCGTCCGTCTGGGAAAGCGCGGACCTCTTAGCCGAGTTTCGGTTCGAAAGCCAAGCGCCACTTTTAGCGCAGAGAATCAAGCCTTCATTTCGTCTGATTTCGCTGTCATCGAACATTCATGCGCAAAACCGGCTGTTTTCGTCTGTTATTGGAATAATTTTGTTGCTGCGCCGCAACATCACAACGCCACCCGAACCTAGGAGTCATGTTTCATTCAGGCGGAATAACACAGCTTTGTGAAACGTCTTGAGATGCAGGGACAATGACGTGCCCTAGAATCGAAGTACGGTTATCAGGCTGAAAGGGTTGGCTGATGGAAAAACTTAGACTCCGCGACGTGCTATCACTGAACACGGTTGCCATTCTGGCGGCGGTCGTCCTGTGCGTGGTCCTTGCGACGGATCCTGCATTATTGGGCTAGTGGCGGCGTACCACTAATTCCGAAGATACCTGCGCAGGCAGGTATCCATGGAATGTTTTTCCCGCGGTCTTAGGTGTGACTTTAGGTCCATGGACCCCAGCCTTCGCTGGCGTCTGCGGAGGCAAGCTACTGGTTCAATCGTAAGTACAAATCATCCCAATTTGGATTTTCCACTTCAATCAGCCGAATCTTCCAAGCACGCTTCCAGGCTTTGATTTGATACTCTCGCTTTTTCGCAGTCTCTCGCGTTTCGTGTGGCTCGCACCAGACCAAGCGTGTCACTCGGTACTTTCGTATGAACGCGCTGCCCCGTCCTTCCCTATGCTCAAAAACGCGCCGCGCAAGGTCATCCGTGTGACCACAATAAAGCGTTCCATTCTTTTGACTGGCGAGAAGATAGACCCAAAATCGCCGTTCCACGCGTGTGCTCCGCCGATACCTGCGTAGGCAGGTATCCACGGACAAATCTTCAAAACAAGAAACTTAGGATAGTATCGTCCCTAGACCCCAGCCTGCGCTGGGGTCGCCGGACAAAAGGGCTAGCCCTCAATCTTAGAGAAGTCAGCCACTGTGCCGATGGCTTCGCGCATGCGGTTGAGCAGGTTGAGGCGGTTGGCGCGGACCGCTTTGTCGTCGGCATTGACCATCACGCTGTCGGGCCCATCGAAGAAGGCATCCACCGGCGTGCGCAGGCCCGCAAGTGCGGTCATGGCAGCGGCGAAGTCTTCGGTTGCGAGCGCAGCCTTGGCGGACTCAGCGCTTTCAGACACAGCTTTAAACAGCGCTTTTTCCGCCGCAGCGTCGAGCAAAGCCTCGTCGACGGCGCCGTCAAAGCGGGTTTTGTCTTTCTTCTCTTCGGCGCGGACAATGTTCGCGGCGCGCTTATAACCGGCGAGCAGGTTCGCCCCGTCTTCGCTGTCGAGGAAGCCTGCCAGCGCTTCGACGCGGTTCACGATCAGAACCAGATCATCCTCACCGAGCGCGAACACGGCATCGATCAGATCGTGGCGCTGACCTTGGTCGCGAAGATACTGCTTGAGACGGTCGGCAAAGAAGCTGACCAGACTATCCCCGGATTCAGACGTCCAATTGAACGGACTCGCGGCGGACTCAGAAGTGGCCGCCAGTGGGATCCGTACCTTATTCTCCAAGACAATCCGAACGACGCCCAGCGCAGCTCGACGCAAAGCGAACGGATCCTTCGATCCGGTCGGCTTCTCATCGATCGCCCAGAACCCAACCAGCGTGTCGAGCTTGTCCGCCAGCGCCACGGCGATCGCCACTGGCTCGGTTGGCACCGCGTCTGACGGGCCTTGCGGCTTATAGTGATCGCGGATCGCATCGGCGACGCGGGCGTCTTCAGAGCCTTGCGCATAATAGCGCCCCATGACGCCTTGCAGCTCTGGGAATTCATAGACCATTTCCGAGACGAGGTCGGCTTTGGCGAGGCTCGCGGCGCGCTCGGCGAGATCAGCATCCGCGCCAACCTTCGGCGCAAGCTCGCGAGCCAAGGCAGCGACCCGATCCACTTTATCCGCAATCGTACCGAGCTCTTTCTTAAAATCGATCGAGCCGAGCTTGGGTGCCATGGCGTCCAAGCCGGTCTTTTTGTCATTCTCCCAGAAGAAGCGTCCGTCTTCCAAACGCGCCGACAGGACTTTGCGATTGCCCGCCACGATCGCTTTGCCGCCATCGGTCGCAGACAAGTTCGCGACCACAACAAAGTTTGGCGCCAGCGCGCCGGACTTCGGGTCGCGCACGGCAAAGTACTTTTGGTGCGTGCGCATGGAGAGCTGAATGACTTCCGGCGGCAGCTCTAAGAAGGCCGGGTCCATCTCGCCGAGAATGACTTGCGGCCATTCGGCGAGGCCAACCACCTCTTCGAGCAAGCCCTTATCCTCGACCAGCTCTAAGCCCGCCTCAGCACAGATCGCTTTGGCATCGGTTTCAATCTTCGCCCGGCGCTCATCGCGGGTCAGCACGATATGGCCGTCGTTGCTCAACTGTTTGGAATAATCAGCAAGCCCCGTGACCGCATACGGCCCGCGCCCGTGGACACGGTGGCCCTCGGTCACATTGCCACTTGCTATTCCGTCGACCTCAAACGACACTACCGCGCCGTCGTAAAGACAAGTGATCCGCTGCAAAGGGCGCACCCAACGCATCTCGCCCCGGCCGGTCCGCATAGATTTCGGCCAGTGGAAGTTTTGCATAATGTCCGGCACAAGCTCGGCGACGATGTCAGACGTCGCGCGACCCGGAATGGTGCGTGTGGCAACATAGAACTCGCCCTTTTTCGGGTCCGAGCGCACTTCTGCTTCGTCAATCGAAGACAGGCCAGCGCCGCGCAAAAAGCCCTGCACGGCTTGGTCCGGCGCGCCCACTTTCGGGCCTTTGCGCTCCTCGGTCACATCCTCAGAGCCGGCAGGCACATCGGCGCAAGCAACAGCTAAGCGGCGCGGTCCAGACATCGCGGTGACATCACCAACACCAAGCCCCGCCTCTTTCAGGCCTTTGACCAAAGCATCAGAGAGATCGCGTTCGGCTTTCGCCTGCATACGCGCAGGGATTTCTTCGCAGAAGATTTCGAGAAAAAGTTCAGCCATTCCAGCCCGGAAAAGTTTAGG
>JBCBDI010000067.1:0-11581 GCA_038529885.1 Pseudomonadota bacterium | reverse complement strand
AGAATGGCGACTTGGGGCCGGTCTATGGCAAGCAATGGCGCAGCTGGGCGGCCCCAGATGGCCATTCTCATCGGCCCATTCATCCCAAATCGAGACTTTGCGATCCTGCAGCCATTTCACATTCGTATCGCCGCGCAAGAACCATAACAGCTCAACGATGATGGAGCGCAGATGCAGTTTTTTCGTGGTCAGGAGCGGGAAGCTTTCGGACAGATCAAAGCGCATTTGACGCCCGAATACACCAATCGTACCGGTGCCGGTGCGGTCGCCGCGTTCTACGCCATTGTCGAGAATGTCTTGAAGCAAATCGAGATATTGTTGCATGGGTGCCAGTTTCCATGACTCGCCGGGCAAAGCCAGTCCTGACCGGCAGATAAGGTTACCAAAACCTTGCTTTTCTGGGGACAAACTGCCGGACGAACCTAACGAGCGGTCAAACACACTCCTGTATGACGTTACGTTGGGAACGTTAGGGCGCTTCGGCGTTAAAGAGATGAAACTGCTTAATAAGATCAACCGTGATACTGGCGGGCAAGTCGCAATCCTCTTCGCACTATCGATCATTCCGATCATAGCTGTGGCCGGATTTGCCATCGACTTTCAGCAAACTGTGAAGCGCAAAGCGAAAGTGCAGCTGGTCATGGACTCAGCTCTGCTGGCGGCCGCCCGCGTCAAACAGACCGGCGCTAATGACACGCAGGTGAAACTCGCCGTTCAGCAATACATGGATGCCCAGATTAACAGCTTGGTCGGTTTGAATTGCGACCCAGCCGTCGTCACGGTTTCAACCACGAGCGAAGAAATCGACGCATCGATGCGCTGTGTCCAAGACACGGCGTTGATGAAAGTGATTGGCCAAAACCAGATGCCGTTCAAAGTTACATCCGGCTCTGATTACGGCATCGATAAGGTCGACGTGGCCTTCATGTTCGACGTCTCGGGCTCGATGAATTCTAGCAGCCGTCTCACCAATCTGAAAGCGGCTGCGAAAGAAGCGGTGGATGTCTTGCTGCCCTCTGGGGCCGCACCCGATCTGATCGAGAATACGCGCCTCGCCATGGTGTCGTATAATGCGATGATCAATGCGGGCGACCACTTTGAATTGGTCACAGGGGTCACCCCGACCCGCACATATAGCGCGACGATTCCACCGGAATATACAAGCAGCGACTTGTCCCCTGGCTCGACCTATAGCGATATGCATATCGGGCTCTATGACACCGATACTGGCAACCTGATCTCTGAGATTGGCGATGGTGCCATCATTAAAGTCGAAGACTGGCAAGACGATGATTTGACCATTGCGGTGACGCTTGAGCCGTCTCACGACCTGTATGGCGAAGTTGAAAGCATGCGCATGCAATTGCGTGGAACCGAGTACCAGAACAAGACTGAAAACGTGGAGCCTTATGCGCTTTACGGCGACAGTGGCCTGTCAAATATGACCGGGCAAGCTTGGGATATGGGTGAGTTCACCATCCGTCTGCGTGCGTATAAGAACAACAATCTCAAAGGCCAAAAACTGTTCGATGAGACCATTCCATTCACGCTCATCGCCGATGACAGTATGGAAGAGCGCCATACCACTTACACGCTGACCTCTAAGTGTGTGTGGGGACGCGACGGAGCGGAAGCCTTTACCGATGCCGCTCCTGGGCCGGGCACTTATCTCGCCCACCAACAGGCTTGGTTCGAGGTCGATTATGATGAAGATGATGGCGGTGACTGGCAAGTCGGTCACCCCAATCAACCGGGGCATAGCTGGTATCGCGGCAATGAGTGTCGCAATCTAGAGCCGGTTGAGCTGACCAATAATCGCACGACTTTGAACAATTATATCGACTCGCTGACCGCGGGCGGCCGGACGGCTGGACACCTCGGTGTGGCGTGGACCTGGTATTTGATTGCCGAAGACTGGAAGACCGTTTTCGACGGCGACGCGACGCCGCTGGACTATACGGAGCCAGATTCTGCGAAAGTCGTGATCTTGATGACGGACGGGGCATTTAACAACCAAGTCTTCCCTGAGCTTGGAAGCTCGGATGCCCAAGCCCGCGCCATGTGTGATAATATGAAGCTTAAGGATGTTCAGGTCTATTCTGTCGCCTTGAACGCGCCGAATGCGGGTAAGCAAGTCCTGTCTTACTGTGCCACTGGGCCCGACTATTATTTCGAGCCGGAAACAGCGGCTGAGCTGACCGACGCGTATCGCAAGATCGCAACTTCGATTGCTGATCTCAGAATCTCGAAATAGAGATCAAGTCTCGAAATAGAGATCAAGTCAAACACACCTTTATCGAAAAGCCCGCGACATGCCTCGCGGGCTTTTTCTTATCTAGACCACAGACTTTGTCGCCTGACGCGAAACTAAACCGAATATAAACAACCTAAAGTTACTATAAAACGCAATGCAACTCTGAGTTTTTCAATGCACGCGTCTCCCGATACGGCTCTTTTAGAATCTACACTGCAAACGGACTTTCAGCGAAAGCAGAAATTACTCTCGCGGCTTGCGCTCTCATTTTGCGTAATCCTGACCGTTTTCACGGTGGTCATCTTCCTCCTGCTGCCTGGGATCCGCCCCGGGAAGATCATTGCCATCTTCGCAGTGATCGGATTTGCCGCAATCAGTCGCTTCAGTCTGCGTCCAAACCTGTTCGTCCCGAGCGCGGTCGCCATGGTCGTGTTGACCTTGGGGGCGAGTTTCATGGGCAGCTTGGTCAATGGCGGCCTCGAAGGCTATGTCGCACCGATCATGATCACATCGCCGATCGCAGCAGCGCTATTCTTAGGCACACGAGCGACGATTTTCTCAGCCGTTTCAGTGGTCCTCGCCTATACTGCGATGCTGGTTATGCAGCCTTATGGCCTCATTCGACCCGAACCCTATCCAGACGACATCACCTCTGTAGCAGCGCTTGCCCTCCTAGCCACCGCAACAGGATTTTGCGCGGCAGGTCTGGCTTATTTCGCCAATGACGCCAAAGAGAAAATTACCTTCCTGGCAGACGCTCAGACGCGCCTCATCGACGCCTCCGAAAAACTCCGCCATGCCGCCCTGCATGACACGCTGACCGGCATCGCCAATCGCCAAAAGCTGCAACAGCACATCGATGCGAAGCTGAGCCAAGCCAACGCTGAGCATGATCAAATCTGTGTCCTGCATGTGGATCTCGATCATTTTAAAGAGGTCAATGACGCGCACGGCCATCCGGTCGGGGACGGCGTCTTGCGCAAAGCCGCAGAGCGCATGCTGCAAGCCTGTGGGGGAGATGATATTGTCGCCCGCATTGGCGGCGATGAGTTTGTCATCGTCACGACCAAACCGTCTCATCAGTCCGCGCATCACATACAGGACCTGTGCGAGGCGATTATCCACCAAATCAAACGTCCGATCTTTGTGAATGGCATTGAGTGTCAGGTCGGCGCGAGCATTGGCTATATCATTTCCGATCGGGCCTGTAGCTCGACCGAATCCCTAATCGCAAACGCTGACATTGCGCTCTACGAGTCAAAGCGCTCCGGGCGCGGCATTGCCCGCCAGTTTACCGGCGCCATGCGCGAGGATGTGAACTCGCAGCGCTCGCTCATCTCCGACCTCAAACGCGCTTTTGAAGACGATCGGATCACGTGCGTCTTGCAGCCTCAAATGTGTCTCGCGACCGGCGCCCTGCTCGGCATGGAAGCGCTTGGCCGCGTCCGCCGCGCCGATGAGGACACGCTCATGGTCCCGGCTGAGTTCCTCGACACACTCGAAAGTGTGGGCCTGATCAATGACTTTGACGAACGGGTCATGTGCAAGGCGCTCGACGCGCTGATCGATCTGCGGGCTCAAGGCTTTGAGGTGCCAAGCGTCTCGATCAATGCCTCCGCGAAATCGCTGCGGTCCAAACACTATGTGGAGACGATCCAGCGGGAGCTCGCAAAACGGGAGCTCTCTCATGATTGCCTGGTCGTGGAAGTCTTGGAATCGATCCTGATCGAAAACCGCGACGACCTCGCCGCTAAAACCATCGAGACGCTGAGCCAAGCCGGGATCAAGACCGTCATTGATGATTTCGGATCCGGCCACACCTCCATGTGGGCCCTGCTCGAACTCCAGCTCGATGGCGTCAAAATTGACCGCTCATTGATCGCCAATGTCGACTGCCACCGCGCCCGCACTGTCATCGAAGCGATTTTGAAACTCTCGCACGGGCTCGATTTGCCAGCCATCGTGGAAGGCGTCGAAACCCCTCAGCAATTCGCCACCATGCAATCGCTTGGCTGCCAAGCCGCCCAAGGCTTTGGCATTTGCAAACCCTTGGACTTAGAAGGGTTCAGCGCCTGGCTGAAAGAGTTTGGCCGGTCGAATGTCGAGCAGTTGCAAACATCTATTCGTCAGTCAGGCTTGGTTTAAGGCGGCGGAAGAGCGGGGCGGGACAGACGTCCTAAAGCAGATGCCCAACATGTCTAATTTGGGTCAGGAACAGCCGAAACGAATTTAGGCCCTCATCCTGAGCGAAGTCGAAGGATAAAGGGCCGTGCTTCCCGGGAGCCCGCCTCGTCCTTTGACTTCGCTCAGGATGAGGCTACCACCAGTCCCGCTCATCCCGGCGAAGGCCGGGATCTCTGGCAATCTTGGACGGGACGTGTGGCACGAGATCCCGGGTCAAGCCAGGGATGAGCGGCGGAGGGAAATCAAGCAACATGCGTCCCCCTCGACAGCCAGAGGCTGTCTGAGGGCCCATCGCGGAACCTATCCGCCTGCTGCAATCTCAGATGCTGGATCCTCAGACCGCTGCGCATTCGAGGATGACGCGAATACCTCAATGTCCTCTCAGACACCGGGAGCCGACTTATGCGGCTCGCGCGCGCGGAAAGCGGCGAGGGTTTGGTGAGGCTCGGGCGTGAAGCGTTCCTCCAAAAGCGTGAACGCTTCGATGCGGTCGAGGCGGAAATAGCGAAAGTCAGAGCGCAGGCGGCACCAGGCGGCCATCATCCAACCATCGGTAAACACAGTGAGCGAGAGCGGTTGTACGTCTCGGCTCGAGACCTGCCCATCAGCATCGCGATAGGCCAAGGACGCGACCACGCCATCGCGGATCGCTTTGCGGATTGACCGGGTAAATGGCGGCGCTCGCAGGCCCCGCCGCGCGGCAAAGAAAGGGGCGGTCTCCAAGGCGGTGCGTTTGGTATCTGGAAGCCCGCTCTCGATTTTTGCGCGAACTTCTTGTGCCGCCAGCACCATGTCTTGGTCCCCTGCCTCCTCGACAAAGGTCAGGCCGAGCGCCAAGGCATCCAATTGCTCATGGGTGAACGTCATCGCCGGTAAGTCAAAGCCGGGCCGCAGCACGTATCCGACACCGGCCTCGCCTTCGATCGGCAAACCTGAGCCCTGCAAATGCGCAATGTCCCGATAAATCGTACGGACGCTCACTTCCAAAGCGGCGGCAAGATCATCCGCGCGGCTCAAGGAATTGGCACGCATCAGGGCGACCAAGCGGAAGAGGCGTTCGGCGCGTCTCATTTTACTCCTGACATAATGCTGTCAGGAGTAGATCGGTATGACCGCCAAGACAAGAGGAGGGTCATGCGTGCAGAAACTCACTGGAATAGTCGCCATCATCACAGGTGCATCGCGAGGAATCGGCGCCGCAATCGCGAAAGGCTTTGCCGCCAACGGAGCGAAGATCGTTGTGAATTTTCGCTCCAACCAAGTCGCCGCACAAGCTGTGGTCGCGGCCATTCAGGCGGCAGGCGGAGAGGCAATTGCTGTGGCCGGAAATGTCTCTGTGGGCGCCGACGTGGACGCTTTGATCGCTGCAGCTTGCCGGGCCTATGGGCAGGTCGATATTCTGGTCAACAATGCTGGCTGGGCGAAGCTTCAACCGCTGGCTGAGATTGAGCGCACGGCGATTGACGCGCAGCTTGCGACCAATGTGACGGGACTGATCCTGATGACGCAAGCGGCTGCGCGAGTCATGAAAACAGGCGGGACGATCATCAATGTGTCGTCGATTGCGGCAAAGGGCGGTCCCGGCGGATCGGTCTATAGCGCCACCAAAGCGGCAGCGAATGCGCTGACAAAGTGCTATGCAGCGGAGCTTGGCCCCAAAGGCATAACCGTGAATGCGATTGCGCCGGCTGCGGTTGAGACCGACCTTTATTTCGAAGTCGGTCTCGATCAAAATCATGAGACCAGTCTGTCGGCGACGCCGCTCGGCTGGATTGGCAGCGTTGAAGATGTCGCCCGCGCGGCTTTATTCTTTGCATCGGATGATGCGGCTTGGATTACGGGTGAGGTGCTGCACGTGAGTGGCGGCAAAGCCATGTGAGTGTGTGCGAGGAAGCGGCAGCTTCGACGCAGCGCCAGCGCGCTTCGAATTCGCTCTTAGACGGCGAGCGTCGTTTTGGCACCCATCGCAGCATCCGCGAACTCTGGCCGACCGACCAGATAGCCTTGAACCTCTTCGCATCCGAGGCTGGCGACAAACTCCTCTGTGCGGGCATCTTCGACGCCTTCGACACAGCAGCGCAGCTGCATCTGTTTCAGCAATCCGACCATGGCCGAGATCAGTTTACGACCGTGATCGGTCTTCATCGCACTTTGCACGAACGTGTGGTCCAGCTTCACTTTATGGAGTGGCAGCTGATCCAAGAGCGAGATGGACGCATAGCCGGTTCCAAAATCGTCGAGGACGATACAAAAGCCTAAAGCGCTGGCGCGCTCCAATTGGGCGAGGTTTTCTTTCTCATTGCGAAACGCCACTTGCTCGGTGATTTCGAGCTCGATTTGCGTGTTCGGCACGAGATGCGTGCGCAGAATGGCTTCAAGATTGTCTAAGAAACTCGCCGACAAAAGCTGAGACGGCGAAATGTTGAGCGCCAAGGTCAGGTCGGTGCCGCGTATCTTTGGCAGCGCCTGATCTAATGTGCTCCACAAGATCTGGTTTAGCAGACCGAACTTCTCGGCCATTGGGCTAAACTCGCTCGGGCTTAGATTTTTGCCACCATCGGTGCGGTCCCAACGGGCCAAGAGCTCATACTTTTTCACGGTCTGGCTCTGCACACATTTGATCGGCTGCAGCGCGGCCTTGAGGTGCCCAGAGTTCACAGCTGTCCGGAAAGCGCTTTCGAGTTCCGCCAGCTCCAACATGCCTTCATCAATCGACGGATCAAAAACGGCGACGCCGCCGCCATTTGATTTTGCCCTAATCATCGAAACATCGGCCGCATGCATCAGTTTGGAGTCATCGGATAGCGACCCTTCGGCGTGCGCACATCCGATCGAGGCGCCGATTGAAATCGGACCGATGCTGGTTTCAATCGGAACGACTAGCTGCTGCCAAAGCTCATGGAGCGCTTCGCCAAGATGTTCGAGCTTGTCAGGGGAATTGATCATCGCGCCAAACTCGTCGCCGCCAAGACGCGCGGCAAAATCGATATGATCTGAGGCCTCCAAGCGACGCGAGATCGCGATCAGCGCTTCGTCTCCGATCGCATGTCCATACTGGTCATTGAGCGGCTTAAACCGGTCCAGATCAATGAAGGCGATCGCAAAAGGTTGTTCGAGATCTTGCGCGCTGCGAATGGCCTCCACAAAGTGGCGGCGATTAGCGAGGTCTGTCAGCGGGTCCTGACGGGCAAAGCGGGCATTCTCATCATACAGCGCCGCCATTTTTTCCTGCGTTTCGATATTGGTCAGAAGCAGCATCACCAAATAGGCAAGCAGGATCAAAACCGCGAACAGAACGACCGTTTTGTCCCGCATCGCAATGCTATCATCGGCGAGGACAATCAGCGTCAAAAGCCCCATAGCCCCGATCAAAGGGGCAGAGACAGAGAAGACAAGGACTTTGCTGGGCGCATAGATGAGCGTGATGTGCATCAGTGTCCCCAGCAAGAGCACAGCGCCCAGGGTCATGAATGCAGGATCATCGGTCATCCACAGCGCGATGCTGGCCCCGGCCCAGATCGCGGACCCAAGCGCCAGGTGCAGAGCGAAAGCTGCCAATCGCTGGGGTGACGCCTCTTTGGTCCGCAACAATTTGCGGACAACGCTTGGCTCAATCAATTCGTTCACAAAAACGCAGGCGATCCAGATCAGGGCAATGGTCACCATGCCGCCCCATGCAATCACCCCGCCCACCAGCACACCCGCTGCAAGTCGGGTATAAAGGTCCTCTTCCAGGCGCATCGCAATAGATTGCGCGGCTCGGAATTCCTTTTCCAATTGGGGTCTAGAGAGGAGGGTCACGTTGGTTCTTGAAGCTTCTGAATTCGTAACAAACACTACAGGAACAAGGTAAATATCTAGATCGGTTGAAATATCTGATTTTCGCCTTCTTCGAGAAGATTCTGTTAGGATCTGCCGCGCATTGGGCGGTCGAAATTCCGCGAAAGTGTGATTAAGGTCCTCCATATGAGCGAGATCACATCTCTCTATGTCCATAAGGTCCTGGATCATGTGGCGCCGGGCGTCGACACGGCGGACTTGCTTCGCCGCCTTGGGATGCGCCCTGATGCGCCGATCGATCCCAAGATGATGGTCGCCTCCGACGCCTATTATGAATTCTTTGCTGACCTCTCCCTGCGCGATCCGCAGGGTCTGACCTTGCCGCTTCGAATTGGCGCGACAATGCGCTCGGACGAGTATGGCGCGTTTGGTCTCGCCTGGAAGTCAGCACCGAGTCTCCGCGGATCCTATACGAGGTCAGAGCGCTATGGCCGCGTGCTCGGCCGGGCGGAGGCGTATACGCTGGAAGAGACACACGACGGCTGGTTTTTCAGTCTCGAAAAAGCCGGGCCGGATGGGCTCGGCATGGTGCTGTCGAATGAAGCGAGCATGGCCGCCGTCGATGTCTTGAGCAAAGAAGTGAGCGCCGTGCCCTTCAAGCCGCTCGCGGTTTATTTCAAGCACACGCCTCGCGGCGCGGTGTCGGTCTATGAAGACCATTTTGGCTGCCCCGTTCGGTTCGAGTCAGGCCGCGACGCTTTGCTGATCAGTGAGGCCAGCATCGACGCACCTAACCGTCTGGGCGACGAAACGATTGCGAGATTTTTTGACGAGCATTTGGAACAGGAACTCGCTTCGCTGGAGGATGACGCGACGCTTGAGCATGAGATCCGGCGAGTTGTAACCCATGTCTTGAGCGAAGGCGTTCCGTCCTTGTCCCTCATCGCCTCAGAGCTCGGCATGGGATCGCGAACTTTGCAAAGGCGGCTGGCCGAGAGCGGGCTCACCTTCCAAAGTCTGGTCGATCTCGCCCGCCATGAACTCGCTCAAAACCTGTTGCGAGACAGCGACTACGCCCTCGCGGAGATCGCCTTCCTAACCGGATTTTCAGAGCAAAGCGGCTTTACCCGCGCCTTCAAACGATGGGCCGGTCAAACGCCCCGCTCTTATCGGCTGGGAGTCACTCAGCCAAAATCCTGACTTTGACGCGATCTGTCAAAAGACTGGCGCGCCGGGACAAGAGCCACTAGTGCGGCCCGCATATTCATTGACGTGCAGAAACGCGCAAAGGAGCACGACAATGAATTTCCTGCGAAGACATGACCCCCTCACCCTCGTCTTAGGGGGTACAGGCAAAACCGGACGGCGGGTCGCTGAACGGCTCACGGCAAAAGGACATAAGGTCCGCATCGGGTCCCGCTCAGCAGTGCCCTCTTTTGACTGGGATCATGAGCAAGGCTGGGACGCCGCCTTAAAAGGTGTGACGCAAGTCTACATCACCTACACGCCGGATCTTGCCATGCCGGGCGCAACAGATGCGATCCAAACCTTCGTCAACAAGGCCAAACAGGGCCGCGTCAAACGGCTGGTCTTGCTCTCCGGTCGCGGCGAGCCGGAGGCCCAGGCCTGCGAAAAAATCATTCAAGAGAGCGGTCTGGAATGGACGATTGTTCGCGCCAGCTGGTTCAACCAAAACTTTTCCGAAGGCGCCTTTATCGAGATGGTGCTGAACGGTGCCATCACCCTGCCCGCAGGCGACCAAGTTGAACCTTTCGTCGACGCTGATGACATTGCCGATGTCGCGGTCGCAGCTTTGACGCAAGATCATCATGCCGGCGAAGTGTATGAGGTCACCGGTCCGCGCTTGATGTCGCTCGCCGATGTGGCCATGGACCTCTCCCGCGCCATTGGCCGCGAGATCGCCTATGTGAATGTGCCGCACGAAGCCTTTGTCGGCGAAGTGGCGCAATCGGGGGCGCCAAAAGACGTGGTCTGGATGCTCGACTATCTCTTCGCCACGGTGCTTGATGGGCGCAATGCGCAATTGACCGATGGCGTTCAGCGCGCGCTCGGGCGTCCGCCTAAGGATTTTGCCGACTATGCAAGCCAAGTTGCGGCCTCCGGCATTTGGAGTGTGGCCGCATGAGACAGGTTGTAACGAGACTCTCCCTTGCCGCTTCGGGCGCTTTGCTGGGCGTCATTGGCGGTGCGCTTATGGTAGATCCGCAAGCCTTCTTGCAGATGAGCCATGTCATCGTGGACCGCGACCCGGGACTGATGTCCGAGCTGACCGCGCCGAGTGGCCTCCTCCTGCTCAGCGGCGCGTTTATGGTCTTCGGCGCTCTCAAGCTGCGCTTCAGCCAGCTGGCGCTCATCATCGGTGCCCTTGTCTATGGCAGCTATGGGATAGTACGCGGGATCAGCATGGGTCTGCATGGACTGCCATCAGAATCCCTGATCTCCGCCACCATGATCGAGCTTGCGATTGCGATCTGTTTGAGCGCCCTCGGGCTCACGCAGCGCGCCGCGCAAGATGCCGCGCGGATCGATACGCCGGTGTTTGATTTAAACCTCTAACGCATCCAGAACGAGGGTGCGCCCGCCCTCGTTCGATGCCCATCCTTTTCCCTCACACTTAGGACCTGACCCTCATGACCTATGAATGGACGCTCTATTTCTGCCTCTTCCTTGCGCTATGGAGCGCGGTCGTTGGCGGCGTTTTCTCAGCCTTTTCCGAATTCGTAATGGCGGGCCTGCTGAGGGCCGCGCCCGCTGGTGGCATCGAAGCGATGCAGCAGATCAACCGGACCGTGATCGGAACACAATTCGTGGCCGGTATTCTCTTGATCACGCCATTGTCGATTGGCTTTGCGATTTACGGCTGGATATACCTCGAAGGCCTGGCGCAACAGGCGCTTGTGCTCGCGCCTTTGGTCTATGTGCCCAGCGTCTTCTTGATGACGGTGTTCGGCAATGTGCCAATGAACAATCGGCTCGATCGCTTGGATCACGCGGCGCCAGATGCTGAAACCTATTGGCGGCACTATGGCCGGGTCTGGACCCGCCTCAATCATGTCCGAACGCTGGGCAGCATCGCCACGGCTACGGTGTATTTGGTGGCGGCGGTGGCGCTCCTTTCGAGTGGGCAGGTTTGAGCGCTCGCCGGCCCAGGGCCCAGCCTCAAATCAATTGAGGCGCCGCGGTGCACGTAACGAGATCGCGCCCGATAAGACCGTCTCAAAGTTCATTCGGGGACGCTTCAGGTTCTGGCAGCCAGCGCTCCATCACAACGCAGGCGGTCAGGTCGCCTGTCACATTCACGGCGGTGCGGCACATGTCTAGCAGTCGATCCACGAGAAGGAT
>JBCBDI010000066.1:0-11793 GCA_038529885.1 Pseudomonadota bacterium | reverse complement strand
GCCATTATTCTGGCCCGCTCTGGCTTGAGATTAGCCCGCGCACATTTCCAATTCTGGTGCGACCTGGCGATCGCTTGGCGCAGCTCCGTCTGCGGCGTGGCTCCGGTTTTGAAGCGACAGAGGAAACAGTCTCAATTGATCTCGATCAGCCTGCAGGTGTCCCCGTTGGCTGGCGCGCCAAACGTCATGGCGGCCTGATTGATCTTCGCGGACTTGGCAAACATGAAGTGCATGAGTTTTGGGAACCCCTTTATGCGCGCAGCGGACGTCTGATCCTCGATCCAGAAGAGTTTTACATCCTCGCCAGCCGCGAGACGGTCGAAGTCGCGCCTGATAAAGCCGCCGAAATGGCGCCGATCGCGCCGGAACTTGGCGAATTTCGAGCGCACTATGCCGGCTTTTTCGACCCTGGTTTCGGCACCAATGAAGGGGGCAGCCGCGCCGTTCTTGAGGTGCGCTCCCGCGATGTGCCTTTCATCTTGGAGCACGGCCAACCGGTCGCGAAACTGATTTATGAGCCAATGGCCTCAAAGCCGAAGGCGCTTTATGGTGGAAAAACAAGTAATTATCAGGGCCAGGGCCTGAAGCTTTCAAAGCATTTTGCAGCCCCAGATTGAGCAAGCTTGAGGCGCTCGAAGTGTTCCTAAAATAAAACGTAGACTTTTCATTGCATCACGCAAGCGCGCGCGATAGCGATAAAGAATAGTCTCCGCTTAAAAAGGGGTAAGCGATGAATGAGCATGGTTCGAAGAGAATCCTGCGCGCAGGATTAATGGCGCTTCTGGGCGGATTGATTTTAGCAGCCTGCGGCGGGTCCGACACTGCTGAAACTCCTGAGCCGGTTCGGCCCGTGAAACTGATCGAGGTAGCGAAGAGTTCGAATACGCTTGAGCTCAACCTTCCTGCCGTTATCGAAGCTTCAAATACGAGCGTCCTGACGTTCCAAGTTGGTGGGACATTGGATGAGCTCAATGTTGTCGAAGGGCAAGAAGTGACCCGAGGAACGGTCATCGGCCGGTTGAATCAACGCGATTTCCGCAACTCCTTGCGACAAGCTCAGGCTCAATTCAGCTCGGCAGACTCAGAGTACCAACGCGCCGCTCGCCTGCTCGCTGAAAATGCGATCGCGCAAAACGTTTACGAGCAGAGAAAAACGCAAGTGGATGTGGCTCGAGCAGCCTTGGATACGGCTCAGAAAGCTTTCGACGACACCGTGCTGCGCACCCCATTTGAAGGTGTGATCGCTTCGGTTGCTGTCGAGCAGTTCGAAAATGTCGGCCCACAGCAAGAAATCGTCGTCTTGCAAACCACCGGGGCGGCTGAGGCCCTGGTGCAAGTCCCGAGCACGCTGATCGCTAATGCTGAACGTATCGTTCCAACCAATACCTATATCACGCTTGAAGCTTTACCTGATTTGCGCGTGCCCGCAGAACTCTTGACGTTTTCGACGCAAGCGGACGCGTCAACGCAAACATTTGCGGTGCGATTTAAGTTTACACCGCCGGAGCAGGTCAACATTTTACCCGGAATGACAGGCTCGCTGCATTCTACAATGGCGATCTTGGATCCGCTGACAGCTGATGTTGCGCAAGTTCAAGTGCCTTTGGGTGCGATCCTGTCTGAGAATGGGGAAGCCTTTGTTTGGGTCGTCGATCTTGATGCGATGACCGTCTCGAAGCGCAGCATTGAGATCGACCGGGGGATTGGCGAAAGTGTCGTCGTGACCGCGGGTCTATCGGAGGGTGAAACCATTGCTGGTGCGGGTGCCTCATACTTGTTTGAGGGCATGAAAATCCGAGCTTTGGAAGACTAGGCGCAGATCATGGGTATCGCAGAGTTTTCGATCAAGAACCGCTTGATCATGAGCATCGTTATCATCGGGTCTCTTCTCGGTGGGTGGTTTGCTTTTGAGAATATGGGTCGATTTGAAGATCCAGAATTCACCATTCGCACTGCGGTGGTTGTGACCCAGTACCCGGGCGCCTCGCCGGAAGAAGTCGCCCGCGAGGTGACGGACCCGCTCGAGACGGCAATCCAACAATTACAAGAAGTGGATGAGATTAGCTCTGTCTCTTCCGATGGGCTGTCGCGCATCAATGTCGACATCAAATATGAGTTCTCGCCTAACAAAGAGAGCTTGCAACTCTTGTGGACCAAGCTTCGCAACAAAGTTTCAGATGTCTCTTCACAGCTGCCACCCGGGGCATCCACGCCATTTGTAAACGATGATTTTGGGGACGTTTACGGCCTCTACTATTTGCTCACAGGCGAAGGCTATTCGATGCGGGAGCTGGAGGACTATGCCAAACAGCTTCGCGGCGATTTGCTCGCTGTCGAAGGGGTTGGCAAAGTCACTCTGCATGGCACGCAGAGCGAGGCGATCTATGTCGAGATTTCGCGCGAGCGCGCCGCGGCGCTCGGCGTTTCGGTCGCGCAGATTTATAATGATCTCGACCAGCAGAATGCCGTGGTCTCAGCCGGGGATGTAAAGGTCGGGGAGCGAAGGCTCGTCATCCAACCCACCGGAACGGTTAATTCCGTGGAGGCGATTGAAAATCTGGAGGTCTCGACAGCGTCTTCAGGGACCATCGTATACTTAAAAGACATTGCTACCGTTACGCGGGACTATGTTTCCCCGTCGTCGCTTGAATTGCGCTGGAATGGCACGCCCGCTATCGGGTTAGGGGTGGCCAATGTGCTGGGCGCAAACGTTGTGAAGATGGGCGAAGGTATTGATGCCAAATTGGCGGCAACGCTCGAAAGCCGCCCGATCGGAATTGAGCTCCACGAGTATTATCATCAAGGCAAGACGGTGGAAAAATCGGTCTCTGATTTTGCCCTCAATGTGGTCGCGGCGCTTGTCATCGTTTTGATCACGCTTTTGATTTTCATGGGCGCGCGCTCGGCCATCATCATCGGCGGTGTTTTGGTCCTGACAATCGCGGCGACACTGCTGACCATGTATGTGGTCGATATTCCGATGCACCGCATTTCACTTGGCGCCTTGATCATCGCGCTTGGCATGCTGGTCGACAATGCGATCGTTGTCACCGAAGGAATCCTGGTGGGCGTTCAACAAGGTCGGAAAAAGATTGAAGCGGCGAAAGACATTGTCGCCCGGACGATTTGGCCGCTGCTTGGCGGGACACTGGTCGGGATCATTGCTTTTGCCCCGATTGGTTTCGCGCCTGGCTCGACCGCAGAGTATACGGGCCATCTCTTTTGGGTGATCTTGATCTCACTTTTGTTGAGTTGGGTCTTCGCATTGACGATCGTACCGCTTTTCGCGGACCTCCTTTTCAAGGACTCGACAGGCGATCAGGAGCCTCAAGGGGACGGACGGTTTACCCGTCTGTACAAAGACTTCATGCGCGCTGTTCTTAGGCTCCGCTGGGCGGCGCTCGGAACCGCGCTTGGCCTGTTTGCAATGGCGATTTGGGGCTTTCAATTCGTCAAGGCTGGGTTCTTTCCCGCCTCGACGACGCCCCAAGTCGTGGTCGACTTTTGGTTGCCGCAGGGCACCGATGTTAGCGTGACCAAAGCCGATATGCTCTCGCTGGAGCCGTTCATCGCGGAGCTTGAAGGTGTCGAGAAAGTCCAGACTTTGATCGGTGCTGGCGGGTTGCGCTACATGCTGGTTTACGAACCCGAAAGCGCGAACTCAGCTTTCGGGCAGTTCTTGATCAAAGCCGAGAGCTATGACGCTGTCGCTGGTCTTATTCCGCAAATCCAAGACCATATCGACGAGAACTACCCCAACGCGCAAGCCAAGGTTTGGCGCTTCCAGCTGGGCCCAGGCGGTGGGTCAAAAATTGAGGCACAATTTAGCGGACCCGACCCTGCTGTTTTGCGAGACTTAGCCACTCAGGCGAAAGCTATTTTGGCGGCGGATGTCAAAGCGATCGCGATCAAAGATAATTGGCGCCAACAGGTCAGCGTCATCGTGCCGGACTATTCTGAAGCGCGCGGTCGGCGGCTCGGCATTTCCCGCGAAGATCTCGCCAATGCTCTGCAAACGAACTTTTCCGGAAAAACGGTTGGCGTGTACCGCGAATCTGATCGCCTGATCCCGATCGTCGCGCGAGCGCCGTCGACAGAGCGTTTAAACGCGCAAGAAATCGTCGGTATTCAAATCCCGAGTTCGACCACTGGGCGGGTCATCCCCTTAGTTGAAGTCGTCGATAGCGTCGATCCGATCTGGCGGGACGCCATGCTGCGACGGGTCGATCGGCAATGGACGATCAAGGCGCAGGCCGATCCTGCGATCGGCGAATTGGCGTCGGATCTGCTCGACCGCGTTCGTCCTCAGATTGAGGCCATTCCGCTACCGCCCGGATATAGTTTTAAATGGGAGGGCGAGTATGGCGATAGCGCTGAAGCGAACGGCAACCTTGCCTCAACCTTCCCGCTGGGCGGCCTCGCCATGGTCTTGGTGGTCGTGATCTTGTTCAACGCGTTGAGGCAGCCACTGTTAATCTTCGCTGTGGTCCCGTTTGCGCTGATCGGCGTCGTCTTGGGCTTGGTGCTCACTTATACGGCGCTTGAGTTCATGGCGATCCTTGGGCTTTTGTCGCTGTCCGGACTGATGATCAAAAATGCCATCGTGCTCGTCGACCAGATGGATTTGGAAATCGAGGAAGGCAAACCGCGATATGATGCGGTCATAGACAGTGCCGCAAGCCGCGTTCGACCTGTGATGATGGGGTCGATGACTACGGTACTTGGTGTGCTGCCGCTCTTTTTCGACGCCTTCTTCAAGTCCATGGCCGTTGTCCTGGTCTTCGGCCTGTCTTTCGCCACATTGTTGACGCTGATCATTGTTCCCGTGCTGTATGCTATTTTCTTCAATATCAAAACAACTGAGACGGCTCCGGTCGCGGTTGAGGAGTAAGGATTCATGGTCAGATTAACGCCGCTTTTTGTCAGCGCGCTCGTCCTCTCGGCATGCGCTACAGTTGAGCCTGGTCGCGAAGAAGCGCGCTCGATTGCGTCTGAGCAAATTGCAGATCAGCCCGATTATTGGACCGCCGCCGCCGCGCGTGTTGGCGAGGTGGAAGCGGGCTGGATCGAAGCCTTCAATGACCCCGTCCTGGTTGAACTCGTTCAAGAAGCGCAAGCCAATAACCGTGACTTGCGTGCCGCGGCGCTCAACGTCGATCGTGCACGCTTGCTGGCTCAGCAATCTGGCGCCGCGCTCAGCCCGCAAGTCAATGCCACGCTTGGCACGTCAAGCCAGGGCAATTTCGAAGGCCAGAATTCAGACAGTCTGAATGTCGGCTTACAGGCGAGCTGGGAGCTCGATATCTGGGGGCGCATTCGCTCTGGTCAGCAAGCCGCCATCGAAAGCGCCGAAGCCGCCGACGCAGACTATCGGTTCACGCAATACTCCATCGCGGCCGGCGTCGCGCGCGCCTATTTCGGGGCGATCAATGCGCAGCAACAAGCCGACATCGCCCAAGACATCGTCACCGCGCTCACAGAAACCGACCGCATCGTACAGGTTCAGTTTGATAATGGCGTCGCCACGGCGCAGGACGTCGCCCTTGCCGACGCCAATTTAGCCAGCTCAAGTGACACGCTTGAAAGCGCCATTGCGAGCCGCGATAGCGCCGTGCGCGCTTTAGAAGTCTTGCTCGGGCGCTATCCTTCTACCGATCTGTTCGTCGGCTCCAGCTTGCCAGAAAAACCGGCTGACCCGCCGGCTGGACTGCCGTCTGAACTGCTCGAGCGCAGACCCGACCTGATCGCCGCCGAGCGCCGGATCGCCGCGGCCATCGACAATGTCGATCAAGCCAAAGCCGCGCGGCTGCCAAGCATCAGCCTAACCGGCGGTGTGAGCGGTGCGTCTCCAGAGCTGTCTAACATCTTGAACCCGACCAATCTTGCCTGGCAGGCCGCCTCTAGCCTGCTCGTTCCGGTGATCGATGGCGGTGCGCGCCAGACGCAAGTTGAGATCAACACAGTCGAACAACAGACTGCGGTTGAGGCCTATGCAAGCGCAGCGCTCAACGCGTTTTCCGAAGTTGAAGAAGCGCTCGCCGATGGCGTGACGATTGGCCGACGCAAAGTCTTTCTCGAGCAAGCCTCCACGGCCTCCGACGAGGCCTTGCGGCTTGCCCGCCTCCAATACAATGAGGGCGAGATCGACTTGCTCTCTGTCTTGCAGCTCGAGCAATCGGCGTTTGGCGCGCGCAGCAATTTGCTGACGCTTCAACGCCTAGAGCTGGACCAATATCTGGATCTCAATCTGGCGCTGGGCGGCGACTGGGAATAGGGCGCTCGATCTCGCCTGTGTGAGTGGAGCTTAAGTCACTTCGCGAAGGCCTAAGCACTCGCGAAAATGGTGGGCCCGGAGGGACTTGAACCCCCGACCAGACCGTTATGAGCGGTCCGCTCTAACCAACTGAGCTACAGGCCCGTATTCTCAAGATGAACGGGCGCATAAAACGCCAGACTTGATCTCGCCGCAATGGCGCAATTCAATAGAGACTGCAAGTTTTTTGAACGTCCGTGGAGGGACACATGACGATCTATTCTAAATCGAACCTGCTGATCGGCCTGTCTGCAGCATCTATGCTGGTACTGGCGGCATGCGGAGGGGGACAAACCCCGAGCGAAACGCCAGCGACTGACGCCAATGCGGCGGAGCCTGCTTTCGTAGCAGCCGATCCGGCGCCAACCCCAACGGTGACCCCGAACGCAGAGCCGCTCGAAACCACGCACCCGAACTCGATCCAACCTGAGACCACGCTTAGCATCTCTGCCGAAGGATCGGTTCAGCGTGAGCCCGACATTGCTTACCTCAACACAGGCGTGCAAACACAAGGCGAAACCGCGCAAGCGGCGATGCGGGCCAATTCCGAGGCGATGAATGGCGTCTTCGATGCTTTGACAGCGGCGAATGTTGACCGCCGCGATATGCAGACCTCAAACTTTTCGCTGCAACCGCAATATGATTATTCCAGTCGGTCTTCGGGGCAGTCGCCGCGTCTGACCGGCTATCAGGCCTCGAACCAGTTGACTGTCCTGGTCCGCGATTTGGACGCGCTCGGCGAGACCATGGACGCGCTGGTTGGTGCGGGTGGAAACACGTTTAGCGGCCTACGCTTCGCCCTCGAAGACGACCGGGCGGCTAAGAATGCGGCGCGCGACATTGCGATGAAAGAAGCGATTTCGCGGGCGGAGCTTTACGCCGCTGCGTCCGGCTATGAGGTTGCCCGCGTGGTGACGATCTCTGAGAGCGGCGGCTATCGCCCGCAGCCTATGGCGATGATGGCCGAAGCGCGCAGCGTTGATCGCTCAACGCCGATTGCGTCTGGTGAAGTTGGCTATTCAGTGACGGTGAACGTGACGTTCGAGCTTAGAAAACCTGCCGAATAAGCAAAAAAGAAAGCCCGCCAGTTCAGCGGGCTCTCTTGCACAACTCAGACTCTACGCTCGAAACGCATGGGCGCGGTTTTAGTAAGCCGCGCTCGGCGTTTTGATCTCATTATGCTCGTCCATCAGAGCGACTTGCGGCTTGTGCTGGCGTGCAAGTTCAGCTTCCATTTGGACGAAGGCGGCGATCACAACACGGTCGCCCATGGCAAATTTTCGCGCTGCACCGCCATTAATCCCGATCGTGCGAGAGCCGCGTGGGGCTTCAATCGCATAGGTAGAGATCCGCTCGCCATTTGTGATGTTCCAGATATCCACACGCTCATGTGGCAGGATGCCAGCGGCGTCGAGGAGATCCTGGTCGATAGAGACCGATCCCTCATAATAGACGTCGCACTGCGTAACTGTCGCCGCGTGCAATTTACCTTTCAACATGTTGACCAGCAAAGCTCGCCCTCCCTATCGAAATTACATGGCAGGCCTCGCCTGCTATGCGTATATGGGTACTGCTTCCCCTTGGGTAAAGGGCTGTTGTGCAGTGCAAGAAGCGTGCAAAAAGCACAAAAGCTAAGAGAGGGGAAGGGGGCTGATCGCGCTGTCAGCAGAGACTTGTATTCATTAAGGAATTTAAGTGCGAGGCAGGCCTGTTAGTGCCTTGTTTTTGAGGTCTAATTCCACAATCAAATCCTTGTGACCGCTGGCCTCGCTTAAGGATTCCAGAGGGCCCATGGCGGCTTTGAGGAGATCATAGTCGCGATCATCACCGATAATCGCGCCGGATTCCGTCTCAGATTGAAGCTTATATCGGGTGGTTGGGACCCCATCTTCGATCAGTTCAGAACGCTCAAACCGGACCTTGGCCGCGCCCGGCAGAGCGGCAAAGCTCAAGGCCTTGATCCAAGCTTCGCTCATTCCAGCGGCGCACCAAGCTCGCTCATCGTCTCGCGCAAGAGCGGACCGATTTCGCTTTGAATGACAAGATCCGCATAGACATCATGTTCAGTGTCTTCGCGATTTATGATGACATATTTTGCACCATTCTGCTTAGCGATAAGCGGGATGTTTGCGGCTGGATAGACGACGAGCGATGAGCCGAGCGCAATCATCAGATCGCAGGATAGCGCCTCGCTCTCAGCAAAGGTCATTTTGTCTTCCGGCATGGCTTGGCCGAAAGAAACGGTCGCAGACTTAACCAGGCCGCCGCAAAAATCGCAGGTAATGTCCTCATCGGCCTCCCAGCGCGGGCGGAGCGCTTCATAGTCATACCGTTTCCCGCAATTGAGGCATTTGGCATAGGAGGCGTTGCCGTGCACCTCGACGACCTTCTCGTCCGGTACGCCGCCATCTTGGTGCAGATTATCGACATTCTGCGTGATCACGCTGCTCACTTTGCCCATTTCGACCAGCTTCGCGATGGCGAAATGACCGGCATTTGGGCTCGCTCCAGTCCACCCGGCTGTGCGTTCGAACACGCGGCGCCAGCCTTCTCGGCGCGCTTCTCGGTCGGCGACAAAATCCTGAAAGTAAATGGGCTGCATTTTCGACCAGACCCCGCCGGGCGAGCGAAAATCAGGGATGCCGCTTTCCGTCGAAATACCCGCTCCGGTGAACACTACGACGCGGTTGGCGGCTTCAATATGTTGCGCAAGGATCGAAGCTTCATTCATCCGATGAAGCTAGATGAGCCGCCCCAATTGGCCAAGCGCTAAAACCGAATTTCTCCCGACTTCCCGCGTGGGTATGCCTTGGTGGTCAAGGATTTCGACGGCAGACTGCGATCAAAAGACAGACTGGGCCGTCACTATGATCAAGAAAATCGCATTGGGCTTCGGAGCGCTTGTCGCTGTCCTTATCCTCGCCGCGGGGATTTACACCTGGGATCCGTTGCCGAAAAACCCGAGCGCTGAGGTCCTGTCGGCCGCGGCAGCAGATTATGATGTCGAGATCATACGGGACAGCTGGGGGACGCCGCATATTTACGGGCAAACCAATGCTGATACCGCCTTCGGGGTGGCTTATGCGCATGCCGAGGATGATTTTGAGACCATCCAAGATGTAACTGCGGCGACGCGCGGCGTGCTCGCCCGCTATAAAGGTGCAGCCGCGGCGCCCACAGATTATGTCGTCTCTCTCTTAAATGTCTGGGGCACGATCGATGCGCGATATGAGACTGATGTGCCAGCCGAGATCAAGGCGATGGCGGAGGCCTATGCGGCGGGGATCAATCTCTATGCTGCTGAGCATCCCGATGAAACTTGGCCAGGCCTCGCGCCATTTACGGGTCAGGACATTGTCGCGGGTTTTATTCTGAAAACGCCTTTCTTTTATGGGTTCGATGAAACGCTCCAGTCTTTGTTTGCGGAAACGCGGGACGCGCCGCTCGCAAGCGATCCTTCACAGCGGTCTTGGTTGCTGCACCCGACCTTGAACACAGAGCGCGGCTCGAACGCGTTTGCTGTCGCGCCGGCGCGAAGCGGTGATGAGACGACGCGATTGCTGATCAACTCGCACCAACCCATGACGGGTCCCGTCGCCTGGTGGGAGGCGCATGTGGTGTCGGAAGAGGGCCTCGACATTACAGGCGGTCTGTTCCCTGGAACGCCTGTCATCCTGCATGGCTTCAACCGGCATTTGGGGTGGGCGAATACTGTTTCGAAGCCCGACCTGACCGACATTTATCGTCTCACGCTCAATCCAGACAATGATCGCCAATATGAGCTCGATGGCACCTGGCGCGAGTTTGAAGAAACCAGCGCGCTTTTGCGGATCAAACTGTTCGGGCCGTTTGCCTTGAAAGTCCGCCGACCGGTGCTTCGAACCGAACATGGCCCTGTGATTGAAGCGGCCCATGGCACCTATGCTGTGCGCTATGCAGGCATGGGTGAGATCCGCCAGCTGGAGCAATATGTCCGTCTGAACCTCGCAACCAACTGGGATGAGTTTAGCGCCGCCATGGGCCTGAATGCCTTGCCGAGCATCAACTATATCTATGCCGACAAAGATGGAACGGTCGCCTTCATTCACAACGGCCAATACCCGGAGCGTTTGCCCGGATGGGATTGGCAAGCTGACCTTCCTGGCAATCGTTCGGATCTGATCTGGCCCGGCTATATCCCTTACGAGGCGGGCCCGAAATTGGTGAACCCCGGCTCGGGCCTCATCTATAATGCCAATAATCGCCCGACCAGCGCGACTGACGGGCCGGACAATCTGCAAGTCAGCGATTATCCAGACTGGCTGGGGCTGCAAACCAATGACACGAACCGGTCTCTGCGCATCGAAGCGCTAACTGATGGAACGAGCCTTATTGATCGCGATACGCTGCTCGCGATCAAGTTTGATACGGCCTATGCTGAGGGGTCTGAAGCCGATCAATTTCTTCAGCAAGTCTTCGCCTTTGATTGGTCTGGCGAACCTGAACTCGCTGATGCCGTCGCGCATCTTCGGGCCTGGGACTATCGCACCAATATTGAGAACAGCCATGCCGCGCTTGGCGTGCTGACGGTGCTGCGACATGTGACCGGCCAGTTTACGGGCGACTATGGGCCCTCCCCTGACCAAGCCCTGCGCGAAGCGGTGGCATTGCTGGACGCTAATTATGGCCGGATCGATCCCGCATGGGGCGAGGTCAACCGTCTGGTCCGCGGCGAGGTTGATATTCCTGTGAGCGGCGGTCCTGACATTTTACGAGCGATCTACCCCGCCGAAATGCGCGAAGACGGGAAGCTGCATGCGAATGCTGGCGATACTTGGATCGCGTTGGTCGAATGGGACACAAACGGCAATCAAACCGCAGACGTGATCCACCAGTATGGAGCGGCGACTTTGGACGAAGCATCACCGCACTATGCCGATCAAGCACCGCTTTTTGCGGCAGAAGACTGGCGTCCCGCTTTGCTCTCGCGCGACGAGGTTGAGGCGAATGCGGTGCGGACCTATCGGCCCGGTCGCTAACTCATTTCGCGGGCCCAGTTGCGAAGATCCTCCACGAAGAGTGCGGGCTGCTCCATCGCCGCGAAATGTCCGCCCCGGGCCACTTCGGACCAGTAGGTGATGTTGTAGACCCGCTCGCACCACGACCGTGGCGGTGGGAAATAGACTGGCTCGCCTGGGAAATTGGCAAATCCAGTTGGGGTCTCGCACCGGACACCTTCAGGCAGCGCCGCGCCGCCTTCGGCGAAAAAGGCTGCGTAATACCAGACCGAGGTCGCGATCGCATCATTGACCAGATAGATCATCACGTTCGTCAAAAGCTGATCGCGCGTGTAGACGCTGTACAGGTCGCTATCCTCGAGATCAGACCAAGTGTGAAACTTTTCCAGGATCCACGCAGCGGTCCCCATCGGACTGTCCATCAAGGACATGGCCAGCGTCTGCGGTTTGGTGCCTTGTTGCATGAGATAAGCGCTTTCAAGC
>JBCBDI010000065.1:0-11889 GCA_038529885.1 Pseudomonadota bacterium | reverse complement strand
ACCTTCCGGCGAATATCCGCCTCACACCGGTCCCATTGCGAACGGCAATCCTGAGGCCTTTTCCGGCCGCAAGCTGCAGCGGAAGATTCAAACTGAGACACCACCTAAACACAGAACTGGTTGATCTGAGACTATGAAATAGGCAAGGCTTTTCGTTTGGGCTCCTAATCTTGGAATTCTATGCTATCAGCTAGTTCGACGCCTAACCGCGCGTCGAACTAGTGAGGTCCGCAAAACTGTGGACCAAAATCCGACCGAACTGAGGACCAAAAATTGACTTTCATGCACGTATGTGTTTGAATATATTGGATAAGTAATATGGATCGTGGCACGTCACTCGCGCCACTTTAAACAGTCTAAGACATTGTTTGAGGTGAAAGGCTTAGATCATCGGCAAGTTTTACGAAAAATGACAGAATCAAGCGACCCAAGTGGTCGATTCTGGCGCTGCAATAAAACTTGACGACAAGGGCTCAGATCGCTGAGAAGTAACAAAATTGAGAATTTGTAAAATTAGCCATAGGGTTGTTGAATGTCGCGACGAGGGATCGCAGTAGATAAGGGGCTCATCCTCGACGCAGCAGAGCGCATTTTCTTTTTGCGCGGTGTGTCAGCGACATCGCTCGAAGCGGTGGCGGCAGCGGCAGGTGTGACGCGTCCAACAATCTATCGAAACATCGGCAATCGCGATGCGTTGCTTTTGGCCGTGCTTGTCCGCTTAACGGAGCGGTTTTTAGAACGTCTGAAACCACGATTGCTTGCGGCAGAAGATTTACCCGAAGCCATTGTTCTGCTCATCGAGACCACTGCTATGAGCGCAAGCCGGGATGAGCTAAATTTGATTTTTGGCGCTGAAGACGAAGGACAAACGGGATTGCCCATCCCGGGTGTGCTAGCGCCTTTGAGTGAGTTGTTTGGCCGCGTGCTCAAAGAGATGGAAGAACATCTTCCGGGCACACTCCGCTCAGGGGTCGATTATAAAGAAGCCGGTGAATGGATCATTCGCTTGGCGATTTCGTTCACCACGATTGAAGTCGCCCCGCCACACTCTTCGGCTAAATCCAAACGTCTTATTCGGACCTATGCGTTGCCGGCCTTGGTCTTTGTGCCAGAGCATTGAGCTCGTGCTCCGAATTTCGGCAACGTCTTATATATTTTCTACAAGTAATTAGTTGACCTTCGGTCTGAGTTGTTACAAAATCCCGAAATTGGAAAATCTTCTTTCGAAGATGGATCGAACGCCACAAACTGGAGAGACGGGGTATGGACACCGAAACTTGGAAACCGATCGTCAAAGAGATCTTTGAGCACATTGACTCTGGCAAGCCATGGATAAAAGAGGCTGCTTCGGTCCCGGCTGATGCCTATCGAAGTAAAGACCGCCGCACGGCTGAGCAAAACATGATCGAGAGCATGCCTCAAGTTGTTGGCTTGAGTGCTGATCTGCCAGAGGTCGGCTCGTATTTTACCCGCGATAATATGTCGATCCCATTGGTCGTAATGCGCGGCAAGGATGGCGTCGCGCGCGGCTTCGCGAATGTTTGTGTCCATCGGTGCGCAACGGTTGTTCGAGACGGCCGTGGCTGCCGTAAGAAACACACCTGCCACTATCATGGTTGGACTTATGGCAATAATGGTAAGCTGATCGGCGTGCCGAGCCGCGAGTATTTTCCGGACATCAAAGTTGGAATTGACGGCCTGACCGAACTGCCAACATTCGAAAAGCATGGTGTCATTTGGGTTATCTTGAGACCGGCTCCGGGGGCCAATAATGAGGCGCCAGATCTCGGGTCTTTCGGCAAAGACTTTGAAGCCCTAGATGTTCCCGGACAAGAACACTGGGAATCGCAGCGGTTCGAGCTCAACATGAACTGGAAACTGGTCATGGATACGTTCATGGAGACGTATCACGTGAGCGCGCTTCACCCGAAAACAGCGGGCCCAGTCTTCATGGCCAACCTCTATTTGAGTGAGCAACAGGGGCCGCACCTACGCCACGTTTCGGTGCGCCACAGCATCAAGAAGTTCAAAGAGACGCCGCTTTCTGAGTGGAACCCAACGGACCACACCACGCTTATGTATGTGCTGTTTCCGAACTCAATCCTGACCTACAATAAGGACCATGTGGAAACTTGGCGCATCCTGCCACACCCAACAGATCCTTCAAAATCCACAGCGGACTTTGACTTCTACATCCCCGCTGGTGCGCGCAGCGAGTCTGCAACGCGGCACTGGGAGCTGAGCTCGAAACTCCTCATCAACACGATTGAAGAAGAAGACTTCGTCGCGATGGAAGGCGTCCAGAAGGGGATTGATTCAGGCGTGATCGATGAGCTTCAGATTGGCGCAAACGAGGCAGGTTTGAGCATGTACCACTCGGCGCTTAAGGGAGCGCTTGAAGCGGCCGCTTAGCGGCTAGGGCGCTCACGCGTCTTTCATACGAATTCTGTGATGGGCGGGTCCCGGATTGTTTGCGCATTCGTGACACCGCCCTCACTCATTTTGGCGCGAGGCCAGAACGTAGACGCAGGGCAGGATCAATGCGGCGCCAATCCAATAGCGCGCGAAAATTTGCTCATCGAGCAGCAAGACCCCGAGCACGGTGGCATTGACCGGCGTCATCAGCGTCAGCGGCACGACCAATGACACATCGTAGCGCTTCACCAAATTGAAATACTGACCATGCGCAATGATGCTCACGCCGATGGCGGCGAAGGCGGCTGTGATCAAAAGCGGCCATTTAGACGTTTGCCAGGTTTCAACTTGGCCGGTTTCGAAAAAGAAAGACACAAGCACGCTGGTGCAGAAAACGGTGAGGGCCATCCAGGCCACAAATTGCTGCCAAGGCACATCGCCGACGCGCTTCATCAAGACCGAGGCGATGGAAAGCGAGGTATAGGCCCCGAGCGTATAGATAAGCCCAAGCTCCACTTTAAAGGTCTGCGGGTCGAACACCATGATGATCACGCCAATGAAGGCGCCCGCGATAGCGCCGCCACGGATCCAGCCAACCCGTTCTTGTAAGAATATGATCGATAAAACGGTCGAGATCGGAATGAACAATTGCGCGACGATCGAGCTGCCCGTGGCGGACACGGTCTGCAGCCCCGTATATAGAAACCCGAGATGTACCGGGCCAACTAAGGCGCAGATCAAGATCAGTAGGCCGAAGGCTTTTGGGCGTGGCCAGAGGAAGACCGGTGATAAGCATAAGAGGACGATCAGGGATCGGCTCGCGGCCAACATAAAAGGCGGAACCGGATGGTCGCCCAATGCCCAGGCCGACACCACAAAGTTCCCGCCCCAAAAGAAGCAGACAATGACAAGGATCAAAAAGTCTCTGGTGCTCATCGCGTTAGGAGCGGCTCATGGAAAGGCTGCACCGGGCCACGCTTGATATTGTCAAAATCTTCATTTCCGTTGGCCCAGGAATGTGTCGATCCGATGCACGGCCTCCTCAATTTTTTCCATCGAGTTGGCATAGCTCAATCGAATATACCCTTCCCCCAGAATTCCGAAATCAGGTCCACCCACAGTCGCAACGCCGGTGTCTTCGAGCAATTGATTGGCGAGCGTTTTGGCGGGCATGCCGATATCTGAGACATTTGGGAAAGCATAGAACGCCCCTTTGGGGGTGATGCAAGACACGCCTTCTATCTTGTTCAGTAATTCCACCAAGCGCAGGCGCCGCCGATCAAACTCTTGAACCATGTCTCGGACGGCTTGCTGCGGGCCGGTCAAGGCTTCCAGAGCGCCAAATTGGGCCGGAGTGTTCACACAAGACCATGCGTTCACGGCAAGTTTGCGCACGGCCTCGTAGAGTCCATTTGGCCAAACCGAGTATCCGAGCCGCCATCCGGTCATCGCATAGGTTTTTGACCAGCCGTTCAGCAAAATCACGCGATTGCTTATTTCGGGAAAGCTCAAAAGCGAGACGTGTTCTTCACCATCATAGAGGATTTGATCATAGATCTCGTCGGACAGGATCGCGACGTCCGGAAAGGCTTCGAGGCCTTGTGCTAGCTTTTCTATCTCCGCGCGGGGCGTGACACCGCCGCAGGGATTGGCAGGGGAGTTGATGATTGCAAGACGGGTCCGCGGTGTGATCAGCGAGAGCATCTCTTCTGCCGAAAACGCGAACCCATTGCTCTCCCGGATCGGAACCGGGACAGGCGTGGCACCCGTAAATTCGATCATCGAGCGATAGATCGGGAAGCCTGGGTCAGGGTAGAGGATTTCAGCACCCGGCTCTCCAAACAGCATAATGGCGGCGAACATTGTGACTTTCCCGCCGGGCACAATCATTACCAAGTTGGGGTCCACAGTGACCCCGTGGCGCTGATTGAGATCATTTGCGACGGCCTCTTTAAGTTCAGGCAGGCCGGTTGCGGGCGTATAGCCATGCTTGCCGTCTCGAAGCGCACGAATGGCGGCTTCAACGATGTTTGGCGGGGTTGGAAAATCCGGCTGACCAATGCCAAGATTGATGATGTCTCGGCCCTGACTTGAAAGCTCGGCGGCGCGGGCGAGAACAGCAAAAGCGTTCTCTTCGCCAATTCTCGAAAAGCTACTGACGTGTTTTAAGATGGGATTTCCTTCGCCCTCTGTGTTGCATTGACCAGCATGGCTCTTTGTCGTTCGCGAGCTTTCAATTCTGACTGATATGCGATAGTTTCTAATACCTAGAGGAATTCAGTTATAGTCGCAATGCCGCCGAGTTCGAGGGAGCGTTTTGAACGATTATCATCTTGCTTCAAGCGTCTATGTGCGCGCGGTAGAATGCCTGGAAATCGTCCAAGCCACGCTTGATGCGCTCGAGGCTCGCACCAAGAACCCACTTTCGTCAGACCTGATTGACGCTCTATCCAGCGCGCGAGCAACGCTGGAGCAAGCTGTATCGAGATCAACGCAAAAGTTGCAGTAATGTACCGCCAACCATAAGTATCGCCGTGGCCAATCAACAGAACACCAAACGCTCGGCCAAGTTTTTCTTTCGATCTCGACCCCATCTCGGATCGGAGCGAAACGCGCTCGCGTCCTCCTTTAGTTTGAGCGATGATCCTCGGCAGTTTGAGCTCGTCCCCTTGCGAGATGGCGGGATGGCTATTGAGACTATGATCTATCGCCCTGAACGCAAAGACTTGAGGCCGTTACTGATCCTGCATTCGATAGAGTTCCCAATGCCGCCATCCGCGTCTTTTTGTGATCGGATGCTCGAAAGCGGCTTACAAGTGATCTTTGTTCGAAGGCCGGGCTACGGCCAAACGCCGGGCTTGCCGCCCATTCTTATGACGCAAAACCACATCGATAGTGGTGCGGCGGCGGTCACTGAGGCGTCCGTGATCAATCAATTGATCCTGAAATTAGGACTGGAAGATATCGTGTTTCTGGGCGTCGGGAGCGCCAATACGATCGGCTTCAGACTATGCGGCATGTGTCCGGCTATAACGCATTCAATCTTTTCCAATCCCGTATTCAATCCAAACACGTGGGAAGTGTTTCGGCCGAAATGGTTTGGCGCTGTCTTAAAGCAGTCGATTGTGGCGCGGAGTTCGCTTCGTCTCGCCTCAAAGGGCGTGCGGTATTTTTTAAGGCGGGACGCAATCGCCTTCTTTCATCAAATGTTCGCTAAAAGCGTGACGGACCGCGCCTATCTTTCAGAGAATAAGATCGATTTCTTGATCGCCGCGCGGCTAATGATTGAGGCCAATCCTGAATTGATGCGTTACGAATTGAGACTGGTTTTGCGCGACGACCCGGTGCTTAGAGACGGTCTATTCTCCAGTCTTTCTGTCGCGGCCTTATCGGGCCGTGAAACAACGGCGATTTGGGCGAGGGAACTCGATCGAGAAGCAAATCGCCTTGGGCTTCCGGTGATCAAGTCAAAAAAAGGCGGCATGCTTGTCGCTTACACAAACCCGGACATAGTCATCGACACGATTGCCAAATTAGAGGCCGCCGCAAGCGCGCGGCGCGAAGTCTAGGCCCAGCAACAGAACACGCGCGGTAGTCAGCTCCCGAAAGCTATGCCAAGGGAGGCTCTGGTGCATGTCTAGAAAATGAAGAAACGAAACGATGCAAAAACGAAAAGTCGGCCCTTTTTCCGTGAATCCCGTTGGCTTGGGCTGCATGAATATGACCCATGCGTATAACCCCGCCATTTCCGAACAAGAGTCAGATACGCTGCTCAATCGCGCATTGGATGTCGGTTATGATTTTCTCGACACAGCAACGATTTACGGCGTCGGTGAAAGCGAGCGGCGCATTGGCAAATTCCTGAAACATCGGCGCGATGAATTCGTGCTCGCCAGTAAGTGCGTGCTCAATTTTGTCGACGGCAAGCGGATCATTGATGGTCGCCCTGAAGTGATCAAACAGGCCTGTGAAAACAGTCTCAAACGGCTCCAGGTCGAGACGATCGATCTCTATTATATGCATCGGCCGGACCCGAATGTGCCGCTTGAGGATTCTGTCGGTGCACTCGCGGACCTGGTGGCCGAGGGGAAGATTGGCTCGATCGGGCTGTCTGAAATGTCGGCTGAGATGTTGCGCACAGCTGCTGCAGTCCATCCCATCGCGGCGATGCAATCAGAATATTCCTTGATTGCGCGCAATCCCGAAATTGCAATTCTGGAGGCGTGTGAGGAATTGGATACGGCGCTGGTGGCCTTCTCACCGGTAGGCCGCGGCATGTTCTCGCAAGTGCCGCTTAACCCAAATGAGTATTGGGAGCACGATATGCGGCGCGCGACGTTCCCGCGTCTCGCGGAGCCGCATTTTTCCAAAAATATGGAGCTGGTCGAAGTTGCTCGCGAACTTGCGCACAGCCAAGGGTGCACGTTGCCACAATTGGCCATTGCTTGGGGGCTGGCAAAGTCGAAGCGGGTTGTCGCCATTCCGGGCACCAAAGACTTGGGCCATCTGGAAGAGAATGTCGGCGCAGCGCAGATCACGCTTAGCGATGATGTCGTAAAGCGGCTCGATAAGTGTTTCGCGCCAGATGCAATATCAGGCGCGCGCTATAGCCCCGGCAATCAATCTGATGTGACGACAGAACGCTATCCCTTCGAGTGATCTAACCTTCAGACCGTAACACTGTACTCTCGCCAGAACGGCAGGAGAGGGCGGGGCGAGCCGAAATATCGCCTGACACAGCGCGTCCGCACTGGAAGTTATCGGCTGCGGGCAATCGCAAGAAACTAATATCTAAGATAAATAAGAAAAAATCGATAAACCATACTTTAGGAGGGTTTGTGGTGTCATGTTCTGCTGCATAACGGCCTCGATGCATCGGGAACGGATTGCTGGAGATTTCCTCCGGGCTGTCATTGCTTCATTCGGACGCATCCTCCGGACTTGGCGGCCTTTTGGCCGCCAATTTTTTTGCTTCAAATTGTGCGATCCATTTCCTATCAAGCGAC
Source organism: Pseudomonadota bacterium (assembly GCA_038529885.1). GTDB lineage: Bacteria > Pseudomonadota > Alphaproteobacteria > Caulobacterales > Hyphomonadaceae > Henriciella. Next base: position 4,468 of record JBCBDI010000065.1, on the reverse strand, counting down.
TCAAAGAAGTGGCTGATGGTTCGATTGGTCAAAAACAAACAAAGCAGTGTGCGGCATTGGCGGCGAACGTCCGGTGTATCCACACGATCTAAGAGACTATAATGCCAGCACAAAACGTCCTGAACGATCTCGTGATTGCCGATCTTACGAGCGTTATCTTTGGGCCTTATTGCACACAAACCCTCGCCGATATGGGCGCACGCGTGATCAAGGTCGAACCCGAAAGCGGAGATCAGATTCGCTTTGTCGGGACGCAGGCCGGGAACAGTAAGGGTATGGGGCCGTGCCACCTGACCCTGAACCGCGGAAAAGAGTCCGTCGTCTGGGGGCTCAAGACAGAAGCGGGGCGTGCAGCCCTCGAGAAACTGGTCGCGCGCAGTGATGTGTTCATTCATAATATTCGCCAGGATGCGATCGAGCGCGCCGGCCTTACATTCGATGCGGTCAAAGCGATCAAGCCCGATATTGTCTACGTCCACTGCGTCGGGTTCGGCTCGGATGGCCCCTATGCCGGACGCCCGGCCTATGACGATCTCATTCAGGGTCTTTCCGGAGCAACATCGCTGTTGCCGCGCGTGGACGGCGATGAGCGTCCGCGATTTCTGCCAACTGCGATTGCCGACAAAGTGTCCGGATTGCACGCCGTCTATGCGACGCTTGCCGCGCTCAGAAAACGTGACCAGTCGGGCGAGGCCGTCTTTGTCGAAGTTCCGATGTTTGAGGCGGTGACACACTTTCTGCTCCAAGAGCATTTTGATGGCGCCACATATGATCCGCCTTCCGGAGCGATTGGCATGCAGCGGCAACTCGCACCAGCGCGCCAACCGCTAAAGACCTCTGATGGGTGGATTGTGATTGCGCCATATATGGAGGGCAAGTGGCTCGACTTGTTCGAAGTCTTCAACGCCGCGCATGAATTGGACAATCCGAAATTATCGACGCGGGCGCTGAGATACGAGAATATGGATTTGCTGTTTGAACGACTGCAACACTATCTGCGAACAGACTCCACAGCGAATTGGCTCGCGGCGTTCGCTAAAGCCGATATTCCTGCCGCCCCCGTCAACGATTTGAGCGATTTGCAAGCTGATCCACATTTGAAGGACAGTGGCTTTTTTCAGCGCCGAGACCATCCAAGCGAAGGCGGGTATTGGGAGATGCAGCCGCCGGTTCGGTTCGGCAATGTCTCAACAGCGGAGATTCGACCGGCGCCGCATATCGGCGAGCATACAGAACGCGTCCTTGCAGAACTTGGTCTAGGTCCAGAACATGACTAAGCGCCCCATGGCAGGTGATGATAGCGCGGACACGGAGGCCGGGCCGACCCTCTCTGTGCCGCCCGGAAGTCCCGCGGCCAAGCTCTTTGATATTCCGTTTATGCAAGCCACGGGCTTGCAGTGTTTGACGTGTGACCCGGTCCGTAGCGTCTTTCGTTTAGAGCCGCAGAATTGGGTGCGTGCGGCAGAGCCGGGCCGGTTCGATCCGGGCGCGCTCACGGCGATTATCGATCAGCTTTCCTCCTCCGCCATTTGGGGCCGATATGGACCTGAGCTCCCTCATGCCACGATCAGTTTGAACGCGGAATTTCTTGCCCGTCTCGATCTGAAGACGTTGCGCTTTGAATCGCAGATTGCGGCAGAGGGCGATGGCCTTGCGCATATAGCGCTCGAGGTCAGATGCGAAGACACTGATGCACTGCTCGCAAAGGCGAGCGCCATGTTTTTCTTGGGGAGTTACGCCTCCGGCGCAAAAGGGCGGGATGCGTCGGACTTCGCAAATCTTGGTCCGAGCTCCGCGCAGAATTTTGAGAACTATCTAGGGGTGGAAGAGCAGGGCGGGACAGCCATTCTGCCATTCCGGCCGCGCTTGGTCGGGTCGCTGGACCCCATGGCGTTGCACGGCGGCGCGATCGCGGCCGGGCTCATTCACGGAGCACATCTCGCGCTTCCGAAAGACAGTACGCACACCCTCAAGCGGGTCACGATCGAATACCTCAAAGGGGCGCATCCGGCAGATACGTCCTATACGGGCCATATCGTCAATGCGGGGCGCAGCTCGACCGTCGTCTCCGTAGAAGGACGGCAAGGTGAGACACGCCTTATTGCCACCGCGCTCGCGAGATTTGCCGATTTTTCGAATAATTAAGCGCGCGCAATCGCTGCAACAGGGTAGGGGATTAAGACAAAATGCCGAGGCGTCGACCGGAAGCAATCGCGGCCGTGCGCGACGGCGCCTGCAGTTTTCGAAACACATTCTGCATATGCCATTTCACCGTCGATAGTTTGACGGTCATGCGCTCGGCGATTTGAGAATTAGACGCGCCTTCTGCAGCGAGTATCAGTACTTTCAGTTCAGTTTTCGTGAGATTCACATCCGCCTGTGCCAACTCAGCTCCGGGCTCATCTTGCAGGTCGACGGCGCTAATCGTTCCAGTTCGGCGAGCGAGCTCTTTTATCACGGCGCGGAAATGGCTTTCGCCGGTTAATCCGGCCCCTTGCTTTCGAGCGGCCGCCATAAGGTCCTTTGCCAGAGGGGCGAGCAATAAGTTATCTGAACATATCGTCTCATGAAGACCGAGTTCAGCACATGTCGCGATCGCTTTTTTTGCCATACGAACGGCGCGGTCTTGCTCCCCCTTTCGCGCGAGCGCTCCAGCGTAGATGATCGATGCTTGGCACCAAGGGCGAAGACGACCGTGCTGATGGGTTTCACGAAGGATCGGCTGGAGCGTGGAGATAGCTAGGCGCGGATCATCGTTCAGCGTGGCATGCCGGGCGAGCAATAGTTTTGCGCGCTCTTTCAGGCGGGCGGAGGCATGGGGGTGTTCAAGCGCGCTTTCTACAGCGTGCGCTAATTGGCGTTCTTCCTGTTCACTGGTGCGAAGCCCGCGCTTCAGTTTAAACGCCGCCACGAACAGTCGGAGCGCTTTTGCGCCTAGCCCTCCATGAACGCCCTCCATCCAAGCGTCTGCTTCGCGAGAAAACTCGAGCGCCGCTTCCAGCCCAGACGTTTCCCATTTCAATTCAATCGCGGTTTGTAGTCCGAGCAGGGCAATCTCGATTGTGGCGTGCCGCAGCCCCTCATCCATATGTCGATCGATCAGTTTTTGGGTTTTTCGCGCGTCGCCTGTTTCCCAGGCAACAACCGCTTTCGCCAGTTGCAAAGTTGCTTTATTGGCGCCGCTCGAAGGCGCTGCAGCTAGGATTTGATCTGCGGCGAACAGCGCGCCTTTTTCAATTCGGTGCATCGCGCTAAATATGTCGAACCAACCGGCGATAAACGGCGAATCGGTTGAGCTTAGACAGTCCTCTAAGAGTTCAAGCGCGCGGTTGGCGCCTGGCATATCCAAATTGATATGACACGCCGTGAAATAGGTCGCAGCGACGATCGCTCGAAAACGAGGTTCTGCATTTGGGTGCGTTTTCAGCCAGCTATGCGCGGCGGCCGCCACACGCCCATCCGACCCAAGTCCGCTCTCAATCACCACAGACAAGGCGTCGCGCCGAATGATCTGCTTTTGGGTCAGTTTGTCTTCGGCAATGGCCCGATCGTCCAATATGGAAACTGCACCGGCAAAATCGCCGCCGAAAATGGCGCCGAGGGCAATTTCGGGCGCGAGCATGGCGGTTGATGAGGCGGGAAGGCGGCGCGTCATAGCACGAAATGACGCCACTTCGCCGCGTCCGGTCACAAGTTCATCAGCATGTTCGGCCAGTACAGCAATAGCGCGGTCCGAGCTGCTGACTTGGCTCCAAGCATTCGCCGCGGCGAGCCAGTCTCCGTTTGTTTCAAACCACTTCGCCGCGCGTGTTAAAAGCGCAGTCACATCAGATGGAATTTGCTGTTCTGCTAAGTCGACCAGAACGTCGCGAAAGACAGGATGCAACCGAAACTGTTTGGCATGACCCTCACGGCGGACAAAGCCCGTTCGTCGGCTGGCCTCTTCAAGTAAGGCCAACGTTTGGTTTGTGTCTAAGAGATGATTTGCAAGATCAATCTCGATCGGGTCGAAATGCGCGAGACGCAGCAACGCGTTCACCAATTCCTCCGGTAAATGGACGAGGGTGGTGTCTGAAATGAAGCGCGTAATTTTGGGATGGGCACCGTTAAACTCTTTTTACAGTTTACCGAGTGGAGCTCCGCGGACGAGCTCTTGTTCAAGCACCCGCCAGGCAAATCGCCATCCATTTGTGCGCTCTAGGATGCGGGCAACACTGCGCCGGGTCTCTTCGGTAGCGGACACGTCTAGCTGTTCAACAGCGAGGTCTTGCGTAAGGGCGAGCGTATCTGGATCGAGCTCGATATATCGATTGCGGCGTTGATAATATGTTGTATCGAACGGGGCCGGTTGATGGGTTAAAACGATCAAGCGGCCATTGCCCGTGCGAATGTCCATAATGAGTTCGTTTCGGCGGCGCGCTTCGAGCGCGTCAAAATCTTCAACGATGTCTATCTGCAATGAGGCGAG
>JBCBDI010000064.1:0-11948 GCA_038529885.1 Pseudomonadota bacterium | reverse complement strand
CATCCATCGCACCGCCAGAGGTGGAGCCCAACCTGCTCAAGCCTGCCCTTCAAAACGGCGAAGTTCGCTGCATGGGCTCAACCACGTTCAAAGAATACAAGCAGCACTTTGAAAAAGACCGCGCCCTATCGCGCCGGTTCCGTAAGATCGACGTTGTTGAACCGAACGTCGAGGATGCTGTGAAGATCCTCACTGGATTGAAGTCCACTTTCGAGGACTTCCATGGCCTGCGTTATACAAATGATGCGATCCGCGCAGCGGTTGAACTTTCCGCGCGCTATATGACAGACCGCAAACTGCCAGACAAAGCCATCGACGTGATCGATGAGGCGGGCGCGACGCAGTGGCTGGTGCCAGAAAGCAAGCGCCGCAAAACCATTGGCGTCAAAGAAATCGAAGCCATCGTTGCCAAGATTGCTCGCATCCCCCCCAAACAGGTCTCCAAAGACGATGCGCAAGCCATCAAGTCCTTGGAAAGCGACCTCAAGCGAGTGGTTTATGGCCAAGACGATGCGATCGATGCGCTGTCCAGCGCCATCAAACTCTCGCGCGCAGGGCTTCGTGAACCAAACAAGCCGATTGGCTCTTATCTGTTCACTGGCCCGACCGGCGTTGGTAAGACCGAGGTAACGCGCCAGCTGGCGTCCATCCTCGGGGTCGAATTGCACCGCTTTGACATGTCAGAATATATGGAACGCCACTCGATCTCTCGTTTGATCGGCGCGCCTCCAGGATATGTTGGCTATGATGAAGGCGGTCTCCTCACCGATGCCGTCATGCAGCACCCGCATTCCGTGGTCCTGCTCGACGAGATCGAGAAAGCCCACCCGGATCTGTTCAACGTCCTCTTGCAAGTCATGGACAATGGCACTCTGACGGATGCCAATGGACGTAAAGTCGACTTCCGCAATGTGATCCTGGTCATGACGACCAATGCGGGCGCATCTGATGCGGCGAAGAACTCCATCGGCTTCGGCCGCGGGCGCAAGGATGACGAGCAAGAAGAAGCGTTGAAGCGCCTCTTCACACCTGAATTCCGCAACCGCCTGGACGCCGTCATTACGTTCGGTGGCCTCACGCCAGAGATTATCGAACGCGTGGTCGAGAAATTCGTCCTTCAGCTCGAAGTTCAACTCGCCGACCGCAATGTCACGATCGAACTTGCTGCCGGTGCCCGCGATTGGCTGGCCAAACGCGGTTTCGATGCTGAGTTTGGTGCCCGTCCATTGGCGCGGGTTATCTCTGAGCATGTGAAGAAGCCGATGGCGGAGGAACTTCTCTTTGGCAAGCTTGCCAAAGGCGGCACGGTCAAGATTGGCCACGACAAGAAGAAGGACGAACTGACCTTCAAATATGTCGAGGACAAGCCAACCAAACGCAAGCCAAAAACACCTGGCAAAGGCAAGCCTGAAAAGGTCTAGCGCTTCAGGCACTCAAAAAGTTACGCCCTCGTCCTTCGACTTCGCTCAGGATGAGGGCGTTTTTGGTCCAAGTGACGACGATGTCACTCATCCGGAGCGTGTCGAAGGACGAGGGACACCGCATTTTCAAAAAAGCGCTAAACGATCAAAGCCGACTCCGGGGCGATGATCAGATGTGGCACCCCATCGCTGGTTTTCGTCCAGGAAATCCCCTCCGGCGACACAAAGGCTTTCACGCGTTGGCGGAAGGCGGAGAAACTCTCCCAGTCAACCACATCAACCGGGTCATCGAAATGCACCGTGACTTCATAGCCGGAGCCCGCATTCATTTCACGAACGCCACGAATACGCCCGGTGAATGCGCGCTTTAGGTAGGTGCCACTGACACGTTCCCCAACCTGCCATTGAGAGTCGGGCGCGTTTGAAAGTCGCGCCGAAGCGGTATTCCAATCGCGGAAGCCCATTTCCTGAGCCACCTGTTCTAGCGCTGCGGAGAGCGACATTGGCGCCGCGCTTTCCGCCTTGAGTTGTCGTGCACGCGCCTTGGCCTGCACACGTGTATAGATATGCGAAATCATCGCAGTTTCCTTTCACAAGTCCTTTTGGTCTAGCAAAGGGCGGTGCTCGCATTGCCGCCAGACCGAATGTGAAATGGTCTGCGAAAAGCCGGTTACACCGGGAGGTCTTCACCAAGGACTTTAACGTCCAGCGAGCGGCAGGCGCCTCAACCGAGCCGCGCTTTAGCCCACAAGGCGTGGCCCCGTCAACGAAAAATCGCGAGGATCTAACCTTCCGCCTTTTCAGGCTTCTCCATGATTTCCATCATGCGGTCGTGCAGTTCCGCTTCCCAGGACTCAGCCCGCTCGCGAACCCGCGAGACATAAGCGTCATTCTCATGTCCAGGAATATTGACGTCGAAAACATCTGCCACTTCGATCATGGATTTTTGGTCCATCTCATGGAACGCTTTGACCATCTCATCCGCAGCCGGGCGCGGTGTCCCCAAGGCCTCATAGGCCGAGCGACCGATCCGCAGAGAGCTATCATAAGTTTCGCGAATAATGTCCCGGCACCCATGCGCCCATAGCTCATAAGTGTGATGGCGGTCCACCGAACGCGCGATCACGTGCAAGTTCGGGAAATTACGGATGGCGTAAGAGACAAGCTCGGTGATCTGATGCTTGTCGTCAATTGTGACGATGAGCAACTTGGCTTTATCGATCCCGGCGGCATGCAATAGATCCGGGCGCGTCGCATCGCCGAAATAAGCATGGCTAATCCCATAGGTCCGCAGGATATCGAGCTGCGCCGAACTATAGTCGATCACGGTCGAGGTATAGCCAGCGGTACGGAGCATACGGTCGACAATACCGCCAATCCGGCCGCGTCCCGCGATAATGATGCCATTCTCTTCTTCGATCGCATCGGCGGCGCGCTCCTGGCCCTTCGCATAGCGTTTGGCGACGATTTGATCATAGAGGATGAAGAGCAGCGGCGTGATCAACATGGACAGGGCAATGGTCAGCAGCATCAAGCTGGCGACATGCTCTGAGAGGATCAAATTCGTCGTCTCGGAGGCCAGCAAGACAAAGCCAAACTCGCCAGCTTGCGCCAATCCCAGTGTGAACAACCATCGCTGTGCGCCGCGGATTTTGAAAGCTGTCCCAAGCAGGAAGAGCACTGTCGCTTTCAGCAAGATCAAGCCGAGCGTCATGCTGATCACAACGCCAAAATTCTCTGACAATAGGCTGAAATTGATACTCGCCCCGACCGTTATGAAGAACAAACCGAGCAGCAAGCCGCGGAATGGATCAATATCAGACTCAAGCTCGTGCTTGTATTCTGAATTGGCGAGTACGACCCCGGCAAGGAAGGTGCCGAGCGCCGGTGAAAGCCCCACCAGGGTCATCAAGAGTGCGATCCCAATCACCATGAGAAGCGCGGTCGCGGTGAACAGCTCGCGCAAATTCGCGCCGGCAACAAATCTGAAAACGGGGCGCGTGAGATAGTTTCCGCCGAGCACCACAGCCGCAATCGCCCCGAGCGTGACCAACATTGCCTGCCAGCCTTCCAGGCCGTCGACCAGACTCAAGGAAGCGCCATGACTGTCGCCGCCCCCAGCTGTGAGCTGCGCCACTTCTGGTATGACCAGCAAAGGAATGACGGCGAGCATCGGGATGAACGCAATGTCTTGAAACAGCAGAACGGAGAAGCTCGCTTGCCCGCCATCGCTCTTCATCAGGCCCTTCTCATTCAAGGTTTGCAACACAATCGCGGTGGACGAGAGCGAGAAAATCATCCCGATCACCAGGGCTTCATTCCAGGATTGTCCGAAGGCCATGGCGACGGACATGACCAAAATCATGGTTAGCACGACCTGCCCGCCCCCGAGCCCCAATAGTCGATTGCGCATCTGCCAGAGCAGCTTGGGTTCAAGCTCCATGCCGACAAGGAAGAGCATCATGACAACGCCAAACTCTGCGAAATGTTGGAGGGAGATGACATCCACCCCGAGCAGCGCGAGCAGAGGACTGATCGCGATCCCGGCAATCAAATAACCCAGCACTGAGCCGAGCTTCAATCGCGTCGCGATCGGCACAGCAACGATCCCTGCGACCAGCAAAATGAAGGCGAGCATTAGAAAGTCGGACATGAATTTGGCCCCGATAAGAGTGTTTCCAGCGATATAGGGGGATTTCGCTGGAATGCGAAAGCATAGAACTTATTCCAAACGTGAACGGCGATGCGCTCCTTGTTCTAGCCACACTATCTGATTTAAACTGCTCGTCTTGAGCCTGATTTGAGGTGGACGCATGCTTAGATGGTTTCTTGGTATTATAGTCATTCTCGCCGCGGGAGGCGTGGCGGCATGGTGGTGGTTCAATCGCCCCTTGATCATTCGCCATCCTGGCTTTGGCACCGATTGCGAAACGCTTGTCTCACAAGCCAATGTGAATGCGAAAGTCGACTGCGTGCGTGTTTGGTACGGCACAAATCGCGATCTCGCGCTCGGTGAGCCCACAGGAATTGCGGACACGGTGGACGTGCTGGAGGGCAGCGGCACCAATAGCGGCGTGCTTCAGCTCGGACGTGCAGATGTCTGGTTGCCCAAACTGACCGAAGACGGGGGCAGCCGCAATCGCGGAGAAACGCCTCACGCACAAGGGGCGGTTCCTGCCGATACGGATAAGCTTGCAGATCTCGTGTTTTTGACCCGCATCACGACCGGCGGCAAAGAGAGCTTCACGGCCACACTTCAAGATGCCATCTATTATGACGGCTCGGACGCGATCCTACTCTTCGTCCACGGCTTCAATGTGAAGTTTGATGAAGCCTTGGTGCGCACGGCGCAGCTTTCAAACGATCTCTCAAGAAACGACGCCTATGACGTTGGAATTCCAGTACTTTATTCTTGGCCGTCGGCCGGAGAAGTGTCGCTTGAAACTTATCAAGGCGACCGTGATCGCTCGATCGATTCGGCTGAGCATCTTGAGGCGTTTCTCGACCTGATCACCGAGGACATTGACGTGCAGCGCATCAACATCATCGCCCACTCAATGGGCAATCGCCTGCTCACCAAAGCGCTCGAAGACTATGCGAGCGACTATCTCGTTCAGCATGATCGAGACGATTTGGAATTCCGCATTCTACTCGTCGCAGCGGATGTCGAACGCGACGTTTTTGATGAAGCCAATGGCGTTTTTGACAATCTCGACGCCAATGTGACGATTTATACTTCAGATACAGATCGGGCTCTGCATGTCTCTGAAATCGTCAATCAGAAGGCCCGTCTCGGCGATACCGATACCGATAAGCCCTACATTCGTACGGCTCAGAATTATCAGACCATCGATGCGACTGCAGTGACCACCGAACTGTTTGGCATTGGCCACAATTACTATTCCGACAATCCGACCATCCTCTGGGATATGATGTGCACGATTGGCGAAACCCGCCCACAGGACCGGGCCTTGGAGATTGCCCGTTATGGCGGTTTGCCAGATGGGGATGAGTATTATCGTGTGAACGCCTCGATTGAGCCAAGCGCTGAAGCCTGCGCTTTGCGGCGCACCGCGTTTCCAGCTGGCGGGGCATTGGGTGTTGGCGTCGAAGATCGCCGCGATGAGACAGCGCAACCTGATGCGCCCGGTCTAAGCGAGTCAGCGCCGCCGCCGCCTCCGGAACCGGAAGCCAGTATTGAAGCTGCATCGTCTGGAGAGCCTATTGTGCTCTATATTGTCGACTACGCCGACACGGACCTGACGCCATACGAGCCTCGCCTCCAGGCCATTCTCGACGACGAACGCGAGATCCAGTCGATCACAATCAGGGCCTATAGCGACACGCTAGGGACGGCTGAAGAAAATGTCCGGCAGACGACGGCTTATGCCGATGCGGTGCGCGATTGGTTCGTAGCCGAAGGCCTAGATCCGGCGCGCCTTACGGCTCTCGGGCTTGGCGAGATCGAACTCGATATCCCAACCGATGATGAGGTGGCACAGCCCCTCAATCGGCGTATCGTGATCGAAGTGACCTATATCGACTAAGACGCCGTCGCTTGTGCAACCACCCGAAACCCGAGCGAGCGATCGCGGACGGTTCGGCTAAATCGCGCGCGATTGGCAGCGCGATGCTCGGCCGCCCCGTCTCGCCACGACCCGCCGCGGACGACAGGCCGGGCGCAGTTTGAAGATCCAACCGGGCGCTCATTGCTCGGCGCATCGGCATAGGAATTCACATAGCAATCCACCACCCATTCCCGGACATTGCCGAGCATGCCGACCAAGCCGAACGGGTTTTCTGTGAGCTCGCCGGCTGCCGCGGGTCCGCCCGTCACCACACCGGGGCCGGGATATGACGCGCCCCACCAATAGGGGCTATCTGTTCCCGCGCGCGCGGCATACTCCCACTGCGCTTCACTCGGTAAGCGATAGCGTCTGTCGGATTTCGTGCTGAGCCACTCCGTATAGGCGACGGCATCCTCATAATTCACACCGCTTACAGGCGTCGCCCCGGCTCCACTGCCCTGGGCGGCCCGGCAGCCGCCTTCATCCACACAGATTTGCCAAGCGTCCCAGGTCACTTCGCTTTTGCTGATGAGAAAAGCGTTGAGCGTTACCTCGCGCATAGGGCCTTCATTGCCACTGCGATTGGCCTCCGTGTCAGGCGACCCCATTTGGAAACGCCCGGAGGGAATTGCCACCATTTCCGGACATCCCTCACACGCCGCCACAGGCAAGTCGCTGATCGGGGGCAGAAGGTCTTCCTCTTGGGAAGGCGCGGAGGGGCTCTGCAGCGCTTGTAGACCGAACCAGCCCCCTGCCCCGACAACGATCAGGCCACCTAGAAGAAGCGGCAGGGGCGAAGACTTTTTCTTGGTTGGCTGCGGGTTCGCACTCGGCGGCGGCGCGGCGGTCGCCGTGGGTTGCGGTTCTAGTTTCGGCGGTGCCGCAGGCGTGGATGTCGCCGCTGCGCTTGCCCCAAGCGCGGCCAGACGATTTCGCGCCAAATCGCTATAGTGCCCGTCTGGATAGCGTTTCAAATAAGCTTCGAAGTCTGCCGGGTCATCTGCGTCTTTGATCGACGTCCAGAAGACTGTTTCGATGGTCGAATCGTCTTGCGAACTTGAACTTGGGGTGGCCACTTCTGCAACCGGCGCTGCCACAGGCGCTTCAGCTGCGGCTTTGTGCCGATCGAGTGAGCGTTTAACGTCGGTGACAAAATCGCCCCAGCGTGGATCATTGCGATCGCCGGCCCAGCCAATCAGGTCAGCGGTTTGAGTGAGCTCAAACATGATGGGTCGATCGGCCTCTTCGATCATAGCAGGCACCAATTCGCTACTGCGTTGCCCCAGCGTGGCTTCCGCCCGCACCCACTTTGACCTCACCGACGTCTCAGACCAGAGCACGATGACCACATCTGAATCGCGCAGCATGGACTCGGTCACTTCATCATAGGTTTGCCCGGCGCGCAGAACCTTATCCCACCAAACCGAAAACCCTTCAGCCTCGAGTGCTTCAGCGATAAGTTGAGCGATCGGACGGTCGGCCCGGCTATAAGAAAGAAAAATGTCGGCCATGGTCCCCCGGCTCTTTATTATTATGCTTAATTCGCTCTCTGATTGAAGCAATGACACAGAAATCATACGAACCAAAGCGCTGATTACAAGAAACCGGGGTGCGCGAGGTTTTCCAAAAACTTCTTTGGTTACAGCCAATAAGGGCGAAGACCGCTTGCGTCTGCCACCTGATGCGTGTTTCTTGGACCGAAGATTGGAGGGGCTTCAGCACATGACATTTCGGTTCAATGACGAGTTGCTTTTGTCTGATGCCGACCGCTCTTTGGCGGAACAAGCCTACCCAAATGTCTTCTTCGCTTTGGACAATCCTGAACTTCGCGCCGAGTTCAATCGCGTCGATGAGATCGCGCTTAAGGCGAAAACCCGGTCGCGCTGGATTGGCTGCGCTGCCCTCATATTTGCGACTTTCTCCTTGCTCACCTTCCCTCTGGAGCCCGTCATTCAAGGGATTTGGAAGTCGTCCATGGAATATGAAATCATCTTTCAGTACATGGCCATATTTGGGGCGACGTTTGGGATCCTTGCTCTGGTCTTTGGCAATATCGGGCTCGGATTTGGCAAAGTGAAGCGCGATTGGCTACAGCAACGCCTAATCACTGAACGCTTACGTCAATGGAACGCACAATATCTCATCGCACACACGGTCGATATCGCTGCCGCGGCCCAAGACGAAGACGCGAAATCTGAATGGCTCGCTCAACGCTCAGTCGCGTTTAACCGCTTCAAGCGCATGTTTATCGATCAAATCGAAAGCGAATATGCCAAGTTTACGGTCTCCACGGCGGCGTCTTTCTCAGGACAAAGCGTGACCGATCCACGCGCCCGCCATGCCTTTTGGATTGATGAGGCCTGGGCCAAGGCGGCGGCAAAAAAGCCGACTAAAGACCATCAAGCGATGCTGGATGAGGTCTACAAAGCCTATGAGGAGACCCGGCTCGTCGGACAGATCCAATATACGAATTACGTGCTTTCAGCCGATGGTCCATTCTGGTCGTCACCTGCGAAACAGCTGCATGTATTGGGCAATTTGAGCTATGTCCTCGTTGTCCTCGCCTTCTTCTCCAACTTCGCAGCCCTGATCAGCGCCTTATGGATCCGCTTTCCGATCAGGTGGGAAGTGATGAGCTCGCTGGCGATTGCCTTTGCGATCTTTGCAGTCGGCGTCCGCGCCATGCTTGAGGGGTTACGTCCTCAAAGAGAAACGCGGCGCATGCAGCTCTATGCGGCTGCGATCAATCTCGCCGATACCAGTTTCAAAGCCGCTCGCTCACACGCCAAACATATCGAAGCCATGTCGATGCTAGAGCGTGCGTCATACGACGAGATGATCGAGTTTATCAGTTCAAACGAACAAGCGCGTTTCGTGCTTTAGCGCGGAACACAGAGTTCAATCGCACGATCATCCACGGTGAGCGCCTCGGCGACCCGGTAAGGCTCATCCGTTGCCAAAAGCGAAAGCCCGGCATCCGCAAGATCCTGATACTCGCTGGGATCTCCGTCTGACCAATAGACATCATCCAAACGCTCTCCGGGCCGTCCGAGCGTGCCGAAAGCGGTCTCGACGCCGCGTCCTTCGACCGCGCGAAACGCATTTGGGTTGGGGTTTCGTATGCCCATCCAAGCAATCACATTGTCGAAATTGACCCCCGCAGCCTCAAGATCCTTTTGATGGGCAGCGCTTTTGACGCTGGCCGTCATCATCAAGTCCGGCGCAAGCCGCGCGACCTCTATGGCTTGGTCGTCATTATAGCTGATGAGAACGACATTGTTCTCAGCGCCTGCCGCCCGCACATGCGAGATGATATTGCGGAAACTCGTTGTCGGCTTCTTGTCGAGCTCAACAATGACCTGATTGGCCCGCGCCCAAAGCAAAACATCTGAAAGTTTTGGAGGCGTGAATTCGGTGATGGCACCCGAATTGTCCTTCAAGTTGAGGTTTTGGATGTCTGCCCAGTCTGTATCTGCGACCGCACCATCGCCCGTCGTGGTGCGCCCGAGCGTGCGATCATGTAGAAGGAAGAGCATGCCATCGCGGCTTTCAACCACATCGATCTCGTGAATAACGATGCCTTGCGACGTCGCATAAGAGAGCGTTTCCAGCGCATTTTCAGGATAGCCAGGCGCAGGGCCGCCGCGATGTGACGCGATCAACATGCCGTCGCGCTCGCGAACACAATCAAACAGATCGGACAAAGCACCCAGCCGCGAGGCACGCGCCGGGCTTTCTTCCACGGCTTGAACCCGCTCGATCACCTGCGCGTCTGGCGTGGACACAGGCGGATCGAAAGGCGCAACCTCCTCTTGGCAAGCCGCGATGAAAAAACCAGATGCGATCAATGCGGTTAAGAGGCGTGGAGTCATTATTTAAAGCTTTCAATTCTTGCCGATCTTAGGTCAGCAACCTACAACACTCATCAGACCCTGATAGGGGCAAAGACATTACGATTTAACGGAGGATCACCGATGCAAGGCATCATGCAGGACTGGCAGCTGACCAGCAATAAAATTCTTGAGCACGCAAACCGAATTAACCCGACACGGGAGATCATCACTCGGCGGGTTGGCGGCGATATTGTTCGCACTTCTTATTCAGAGCTTTTCACCATGTCGAAGCAGGTGTCAGGGGCCTTGATTGAATCTGGCATCACGCTTGGCGACCGGGTCGCAACACTTGGTTGGAATTCGGCGCGCCACATGGCGGCATGGTACGGGACCATGGGCATCGGCGCGGTGCTCCACACCATCAACCCGCGCCTCCACCCTGAACAAATTGCTTGGATCGCCAATCACGCAGAAGACAAAGTCCTGATCTTCGACATTACCTTCTTGCCAATCGTCGAAGCTGTGAAAGACCACCTAACGGTCAAAACATTTGTGATCTTTGCCGGCGCTGACGATATGCCGGAAAACTCTGTTGGCGCGGTCGCGTTTGACGAGTGGATTGCGGGCAAGCCTCTGACAGCAGGCTGGGGTGATTTCCCAGAAGAGACCGCTTGCGGCCTTTGCTATACGTCCGGCACCACCGGCAACCCGAAGGGCGTGCTTTATTCGCACCGCTCGAACGTGCTGCACACGCTGATCACCATGTCGAAAGACGCAATGGGAATGGGCGCTGACGACGTGGTTCTGCCGGTCGTGCCAATGTTCCATGCCAATGCATGGGGCCTCGCCTTCGGCTGTCCCGCGACCGGCGCAAACATGGTCATGCCCGGCGCACAGATGGACGGCGCGAGCATTTATGAGCTGCTCGACACAGAGAAAGTCACCATAACGGCCGCGGTACCGACCGTATGGCTCGGCCTTCTCACCTATCTCCGTGAGAACAATCTGAAGCTGCCACACCTTCGCAAAGTTCTGATTGGCGGCTCGGCGATCCCAGAAGCGATCCTACGCGCCTTTGAAACCGAGTATGAAGTCGACGTGATCCATGCTTGGGGCATGACTGAAACGAGCCCGCTCGGCACACTCGGTTCGCTCCCGCCGCACCTCAAAGAGGCCGATATCGACACGCGTATGGCGCAAAAGCTCAAGCAGGGCCGCCCGCCATTCGGGGTCGAGCTTAAAATCGTTGATGACGAGAACAATGACCTGCCTTGGGACGGCGAAACCGCAGGCCGCTTAGTCGTTCGCGGCCCAGCCATTGCAGGCGGATATTTCAAAGGCGATGGCGGCAATGTGCTCGATGAAAACGGCTTCTTCGACACCGGAGACGTCGCCAATATTGACCAGTTCGGCACGATGCAGATCACAGACCGCGCCAAGGATGTGATCAAGTCGGGCGGTGAGTGGATCAGCTCAATCGATATCGAGAATATCGCCGTTGGGCATCCGAAAGTGGCGAATGCAGCCGCGATCGGCATTTATCACCCGAAATGGGACGAGCGCCCGCTCTTGATCATTCAAGCCGCACCTGGCGAAGAGCCGAGCAAAGAAGAAGTTTTGGCTCAGCTCGAAGGCAAGATCGCCAAATGGTGGACGCCTGACGATGTCGCATTCATCGAAGAAATCCCGCTTGGCGCCACGGGCAAGATCAACAAGCTCAAGCTGCGCGAAATCTTTAAAGACTACACGCTGCCTACCGCTTAATCCTCGTCCTCTGAGGCGAGCCGCAATGATGAAATCCCATCCTTCACCATCTCAACCTGGTGAGGGTATGGGATCTCAATCCCAACCTTGTCGAAGGTCTGTTTGACCGACTTTGTAATATCAGCGCGCACCTGAACGAACTCGCGAGTCGGGACCCAAGCGCGCAAGCGCAGCGTAATCGCCCAATCTCCAAGTTCGTGCACACCGACCCAAGTCTCGGACTTGGCCAAAACCCGCGCGTGCTCGTTTGCAATCTCCATCAACACCTGCTCCGCCTGATCGAGATCGGTGTCATAGTGGACGCCAAAAAAGAGATTGAGCCGGCGACGGGCGAGCTTCTGGTGATTGACGATCGCATCGCC
>JBCBDI010000063.1:0-12033 GCA_038529885.1 Pseudomonadota bacterium | reverse complement strand
GCTGAACGCCGGCTCGTCGACCATTTGCGACCTTTGATCATTCGCAGCCGTGAGCAAAGCGATGCTTTTGAGCGGGTGGTTTTACAATGGGGTGTCAGCGCGCCGGGCATGGAGACGCTGAGTTCTGGCGCTGCAGAAGCGATGAAAGCGGCGGCTCAGCCGACATCAGTCTTGCCCAAACCAACCCGATCATTCCCAATACCGATCCCTTGGATAGTTGGCGCGCTTGCCGTCTTATTCTTATTTTTTTGGGGCCTTACGCGCCTGACTGAACCCGCCCCAGTGACGACCACGCCCTCGATAAGTTCCGGAGTGAGCGCAGCTTCGCAGGCCGGTTCCAGCGAAGCCCCCACTGTGGTAGACGCGCCAGAGACACCGAACCGCCAGCAAAGTGCAGAAGCGAGTGACGCGAATATTCTTGAAGGCGAAAACCTTGAGATCGTCCTCGCCTATCATCTCACACAATATGATTTCGCGCCGACGCTGAGAGAACTGCATTCGACCCGTTTCTTTGGCGATATTCCCCTCGAAGAGCTGCGCCAGCGGACCGGATTCGAGGTGGACCGTCCATTGCCGGTGAATGAAAGCGTGCTGATGCGCATCTTCGCGGCGGCGTTTCTGCGCGGACCGGCTCCTGAAGACATTTGGGAGAACCTGACGCGACCAAATTCTGTTGTGGATGATAGCTGGCCACTCTCTGCTGAAGATCGCGTCAACGCAGTCAGTGTTCTAACCTCTGTTGAACCCGAGCTTTATGAATTCCTCGGCTTGACCCCTGCGACAGACCGAATGATTTCGAAGGCGAGTGACGCAACCGGCGCATTCGAAGCCATCCAAGGCCTTGCGCGCGCGTATTCGCCCCCGCGGGAATTCATCGCAGGCGATGTCGGCGAAGTCGCTGCGCTGACTCATGATGGATCACGGATAGCCATCGCCCCGAATGAAAATCAGATTGATATCAGGGACATCGAGACCAGCAATCTTACATCGACCATCGAAACACCTGTCACGCGGAATCTAGTGCTCGAATTCTCTCGTGATGATCGTCTTCTGTTCCATGTCGGGTTCAACGCCGCGGCAGTCTTAAATGTCGCGACCGGCAGAGAAATGTTTTCGTGGCGTACGAATGCTGACAATCCTCTCATCATCTATGCTGCTTTTTCAGAGATTGCAGATCGCGTGGTGATCGTGAGTGTTCAAGCAGGGAGTGAAACTCACAGAATGCGTCTCTGGTCGCTTTCCGACGGGCAAGAAATCGCCTTCCAGGACGATGAGGGTGGTGAGATCATTTTCGCCGAATTTTCTCCACGCGGCGATGAGTTTCTCACTTTAACCGATGATGGCAGCATTCAATTTTGGAACGCGGAAACTGGCGAGTTGAAAGAAACCTGGGAGGGACAATCCGAGCGCGGTTACCCGGCCTATTCAAGCGACGGAGATCGGATCCTTGGCGGGAACAGCGGCGATGCCCTCGTGGTTGTGTCGCGCGAAACACGCGAACCTTTGAGTAATTTTGACCCGTCCGTTGGACCGGATGGCAGCACCGGGTTTCGCTTTTCGCCCGACGGGTCACGCGTTCTCACTTCCACAGATGATGCCGCGCTCGATATTTGGGACACGCAAACTGGGAAGCAGATTGCCTATTTCTCGGAATTTGGAAGGGATCTGTCTTGGGCCGATTTCTCGGTTGATGAATCTAAGCTCTATACCATCGACATAAATCAGAACCTTCGAGTTGCAGACGAACTTCCGCCAAATGCTTGGCCCCTCAACCAAGACCGCATCTGGACCACGCAGGCGCTCGCCAAAGCCACGCGCGATCAACTCCAAGAGCAGTTCCAAACCACCCTCCCCGAAAGCGTCACCGACGCGCAAGTCGTTCGCCAAGTCGCGGCGCTCGCCTATCAGCGCGGCGAGACCTTACTCCTGCGCGATCCACCATGGGGCGGCGAGCCGCTGGCCGGCTTGCATGAAGCGCCCATTCTGCAGCGCCATGCCCCGCTCTTCGCCGCTCTGACCTTTGCGCTGATTGGCATCGGCATCTGGCTCTGGTCTGCCTTTAATATGCGCGCCTACCTGCAGCGCCGCCGCCCCGGCGATCCGGGCCGCGTGATTGAGCTCTTCTCTGATACCCGCCACCAAGCCGACAAAGTCCAGAACGCCATTCGGCGCGCCGCCAAGGCCCTTCTCCAGCGCCAGCCTGGCCATGAGCGGCTCGATATTAAAGCCTCGATCAAAGCCACAGCCAAAGCACGCGGCCTGTTCACGCCGGTCGAGAAACGCGACACGCGGATGCCGGAATATATCTTCCTAATCGATGCCCGCTCGCGCGCCGATCATGAGACGCAGCGCACGCTCGATTATCTTGATCGCTTGCGCAAAGAGCATGTGCCGATCACGCATTATTTCTATGAGCGCGCGCCTGATCGTGTCCGGGCGAGCATGGGCGCACCCTCGCAATCGCTGGATCTGATTGCTTCAGAACACTCCGATAAAAGACTGGTCTTGGTCGGCGATGCAGCGTCGATGTATGCCTCCAACCGCACTGGCTCTGGCGCCTGGAAGAAGACCTTGGAGTCGTGGCAGTCAAAGTCCTTCGTCACCACGGTGCCCGTCGATGAATGGGGCATTGAAGAAGAGAAATTCACCCAAGAGACCGGGCTCAACACCAATGTCCTTTCCGCCGAAGGGCTAGAGGCGCTGCCGGCAAGCCTGTTTGCGGACGTCAATGGCACGGGTGTGCCAACCGCCCCAGTTGGCGCATTGGATGTGCCACCGCTTCCCTCCTTGATGCGACGCGATCCTGAGCGCTGGGTGATCGAGTCGGCGCCCGATGAAGACGAATGGTTGGAGCTTCAATCGGCTTTGGTTGGCTATTTGAGCATACCGGGCTGGCGCTGGCTCTGCGCCTGCGCCGTCTATCCAGTGATCGAGTGGGACCTCACGGTCGCCTTGGGCCAGGTCCTGACCGGCGCCGACGATGATCCGCTCTTCTCAGAATCGCTGGCTGCTCGGCTTTCAGAACTGCCTTGGATGCGCGCGGGCGAGATGCCGGACTGGTTGCGGTCCCGCCTGATTGACGAGATCGATCACCTTGACCGCGAAGCCGTTCGCGAGTTGATCGCCAAAATTCTCGAGGCCGTTGATAGCGAGCAGAAGACCGGAGGCGATACGATCAGTTTGAAATTCGGCTACCTCCAAGGCCGTGAACCCGATTCTGATGAGCGCTTTGTCGACTTTGTCACGCGCGCGCCTGAAAGCATGGATGAGAACGCCCTGCTCGCGACGCGCAAATTGCGTGAGCTTTTGCGGCCGAACATTCTCAAACGCCTGATTGATCCGGGTGCGCTCGGGTGGGCGGTGATTGGCCTCATCGCCGCGGGCATCGCTTGGTTGATCGCGCCGCGCTATATCGGCGCGCCGAGCCATACCGGAGCTTGGGCCCCATTAGTTGCCATGTTAGTGGGTCCGCTCCTCGCCTGGTTTGCGTGGCGAGGCGGTCGACGTGTTTGGCGGAATCGCCCGAGAGATGCAAGCGGGGTCGCCGCTTTCCCGGAAAAAGCCTTGCTCTGGGGAATGACTTTCCTTGGCTTGACCGGCCTGGCTGCACGCTGGATCGATGCGCGCGGACGGACGAGCCTTCCCGGTACAGCGAAGCTGATGCGGCGACGGGTCGAGGTGTGGACGATGGTGCCCATGCTGTTCTTCAGCGTCGTGGTCATTACCCTTGCCGGGCTCTTGGTCGGTCTCATGTGGCGCGGACTTTATGCGCTCAATGATGGCTGGCTGACGGCGGTTCGCAGCTCGCTGATCGGTGAGATCGTCTTGAGCGCGCTCCTCATTGCGGGCCTTTATATTGCGGCGCGCGTCGTCTGGCGTGGGCTCAGGCGTCTCTATGACGTGTGCGTGCGCATCGCGGATCGCGCGAGCCTCCAGCGTTATGATCTCTCGCATCAGCCGGGTGGACGCATCTCGCGAACGGTTTTCGTCTTCTCGGCAGTCTACGCGGTTATGGGACTCACGGCGGGCGCCGAACAATTGATCAGACAGGCTATCAGACTGTTTTTCGATGCCGCGATCTTTAGCTATCCGACCAATACCGCTATCCTGGTTTCATTCCTAATTGTCCTCTTCGCTATCCCTGCCTGGCATATTTGGACCTTGCGCCGTTTCGCGAACGCGCTGGTGCGTCTTGAACAAGGCAAGACGACCGCCGTGCCCGGCCCTGAACTGAAGGCCGCAGCATGAGTTGGGTGCGCGAGATCTGGGCCCGATCGGGCAAACAGTTGCGGCGTCTCGGCGGCTTCCTCCTCGCCGCTTTGGTGATTGGCTTTGGCGTCGAATGGATCGCGACGTCGAATGCGCGGATGATCCAAATCGAGCCATCCGCCATCAATGATCTTGCGCTCTCGCCCGATGGCAGCGTGCTAGCCGTGGCCTATGCCAATGGGATCGTCGAGCTGCGTGAGACTGGGCACGGACGTCGCTTGATCCGGCGCTTCGGGTCCGCGCAAAAGCCGGTCATGGACCTGCATCTCGATGAAGCGACAGAGGCGGGCCTGCGCCTCACCATGGCGCGCGCGGATGGGCGGCTGCTGCTCGAGACCGCCCGCGAGGGGCAAAGGCTAAGCGATGATCTCACCTTCACGCCATCGCTACTGACACCGCAATTTATCGTTGCCGACGATGGCGCCATCTGGGCGCATGGGATCAATGAACAAGGGCCCTGGATGGGGCGCTTGGAACCGAACGGCAATTTTGCACAGCCTCTCATTGTTGGCAGCTCCAGCACGGCAAGGATGAACCTTCTCAGCGCCAATTCTAGACGCGCGCACCTGCTGACCGGCGATCAACACACGATTTGGGAAACCTATGATCCCGAGATTGATAGCGGTATCGAGCGCCCAATCACGATACGCGAACGCCTGCCACTGAGCGAAGGCTATGTCGAGCTACAAACCGGTGAGGTGATGACGGCGGTGAACGGCGCCTGGCGCACCGCGACCGAAAACTTCATCGAAGACGAGCGCGGCGGCATCGTCATGTATGGCGGCGGCGCGCAAGGCGAAGGCACAACCGCGAGCGGCGAGCCGTTTAACTCCAACGCCCTCACCGCAGCGCACCGCACCCTCCCCTTTGGCAGCGTGCTCGAAGTCACCAATGAAACGAACGGGCAGACCGCAACGGTCCGGGTCAATGATCGCGGTCCGTTTGAAGATGGGGCCGTCCTCGGCGTGACCTCACTCGGCGCGATGCAACTGGGGCTCCTCACCTCCACAATCGAGAGCGGGTCGCCGACGGTGCGCATCAAATATCTCGGCACGCGCAATCAAGCGATTGGCGGGGAGCTGCTCGAGACTCGCCAGCTAGAGACCAGTGCGCGAGACCTCGTCGAGCGGTCGCAGAACGGGCTAACGGCCGCAACCATATCCCCAAACGGCGACCTGATCGCACTCGGCGATAAAGATGGCAACGTGCTGATTTCATATCTGGAAACGGGCACTTTGATCACCTCATCCCAAGCCCAAGGGGGCCCGGTATCGATCATCAAGTTCTCAAAAGATGGCAGCCGGCTTCTCACGGTGGGCGCTGACGCTGTTCTACGCGTTTGGGAAACCTCAGATTGGACGCAGCTTGGCGAAAGAGCCTTCCAGACCCAGGAGATCTATTCTGCGAACTTCTCGCCGGACGGAACCCTCATCGCAACGGTGACCGTTGATGAAAACATCACTGTTTGGAACGCCGATACGCTGACCGAGGCCTATACGCTGGACCAACCTGGACCCGGCGTTTTGGAGATCGATTTCTCTCCAGATGGCACGCTCGTATCGACGGCCAGTTCCAACGGCTCTATCCGCACCTGGAACGCTGCGGATGGCTCTCCGATGAGGGACGTGGCCGGATCTCGTGGCACGCGGATGTCTGCGCAATTTAGCGCCGATGGAAGCGCTTTGGTCTTCACCCAATACCCAGCCACGGTCGTGGTGCTGGACATCGCAACCCTCGATACTGTGGTAGAATTTTCGACCTTAGAGCAAGACAGTCGACCGAGTGATTCCACGCTGACCAATGCCGTGCTGTCGCCCGACGGCACGAAGATCCTAACCACTGACTTGAGCAATACGGTCAGCCTCTGGGACGCTGATTTCGGCATATTGCTGTCGACAATTGCAACCGGAACGGGACAAACCCGATCCGCGGTCTTTTCTCCCGATGGCTCTAAGATTCTAACCGCAAGCGCTGACGGTACGGCTGCCGTTTGGACCGAACGGTCCCCAGACGTTTGGGTGCCTGCCCGAACCGGTTTTCGTTGCGACTCTGCAAACGGACAAGCCTTCGTCGAAACGTTCGCTGGAGGTGAGCCCCGCAGCCTTTGGATGTGGTCGAACATTTATGGTCTATGCGAAGACGCATTCGACGCCGGGCGTCTCAGATGGGCGTCGTCACCGCCGCAAGACACGACCGTGGTGAAGTTCCTACCCGATATCTCCGGGCGGAAAATCGACTCGATCTTGATTGGGCATACGGATGGCACGGTCGAGCATCGGGATGGCAAAGCGCACACGGTCTATGCCCGGTATCAAGGTCATGGCGGCGCGATCACGCATATAGAGCCATCCGAAAATCGCGATGACATGCGCGTCGCGATCGGCGCAGCAGATGGCTCAGTGCAAATCATTGAATTGCCGGGCCAGCAGTCCTCGTTTTTCGCAACAACGAATACAAACATGATCGGCCTGGTGAGCGGGATCAACGCGCTGCGCACAGGGCTCATCGATACTGTGCTGCCTGCACCGAACACTGATGGGGGTGAGGCGAGACCCTATACATTGAACGACCCCCTCCTCTCGCAGCAATGGAGCCTTGAATCCGCCAGCACGCTACGCGGCGGCGCAGGCTTCCGCGAATATTGGGAAAAGACTGGCAATATCGGTTCGCCGGATGTCGTGGTGGCGCATGTTGATAGCGGATACGATCCAAGCTTACCGGATTTCGCGAATATGAGCTTCCTTCCCGGGGTCGACATGGTGGCCGACCTGGAGACCGCAAATGATGGTGATGCGCGTGACTTTGATCCAACCGATCCCGGAGACGTGTGTCCCGAACGCGGCATCCTCGAAAATAGCTATCACGGTTCGCACAATTTCGCCGCCATGACCGCGCCGCATGACGATGTGGGAATCGCGGGCTTTGCTCCGGGCGTTTCATATGTTCCGGTTCGCGCCATGGGCACATGCGGAGGACGGCTGTCCGCGATCAATGACGGCATACGATGGGCGGCGGGAACCATTCCAGAGCTCAACGAGCTTGGAGATGAAGTCTGGAACGATAATCCGGCTGACATCATCGTTTTGCCCCTGGGGCTCTTCCGAACGTGTCCGCCGTCAATGCAAGATGCGATCAATAGTGTCACCGAGCGCGGCATTATCGTGGTCAGCGCCGCAGGCAACGCCGCCGTGGAAGCTGAATTCTACACGCCCGCAGGCTGCGAAAATGTGATTTCGGTCACCGCCAGTGATGCGCGCGGTATGCTTGCCCCCTATTCGAATTATGGGTCCAGCGTCGATCTCATGGCGCCCGGCGGTGACTTAACCCGGGATGATAATCGAGACGGCGCTCCCGACGGTGTTCTCTCCGCCAAGCGAGCCTCTGATTGCGTCGATCCAGAGACCGGCGCCGCGGTGGATCAGTGTTTCTATGCCTATGAGCAAGGCACAAGCATGGCCGCCATGCATGTTGCGGGGGCCTTAGCTCTGATCAAATCTCAGTTCCCTGATCTCAATTCAGAAGAATTGACTGCGACCTTACTCGACCGCGCCACGCGCCCAACGATAGATCGCGATGTAGCCGTACCGGTGGAGTCGACGCCGGGTTGTGAAGAAGTCATAGACGATGGGGCGACCTGTCTACGCCGGGCTGGCGGTCGTATTCTGGATATGACCATGTTGGTCAATGGCGGACCACCTGCGGCGATTGTCGATAACACGCCATCTGTGCCGGCGACCCCGAGAGAGGGATCGCTCAAAAGAGACGCATTGGAACGAGATGCGGAAACCGATGCGGAGTCTGAACTCGAGACCACAGAATAGCGAACACAGTCCCCTAAGACAGCGCTAAAACAATCGCGCAGACGAGCGCGTCTTTCTTTTTTTCAAACTCCGGCAAGTCCTCAAACGGCACCAGCATGGGATGATGCTTCGCGTCATCGTCGCGTGTCTCGCCATAGGTCCAGCCATCCGCCAAGCGTTGGGCCATCCACTGTTCATGCTGCGCCCCAGCATCTGCCTGTGGATTGGCTTGGACAAACTGCACACTCTCTTGCGTCGAAGCTTTCATCCAATCCGGCGCCTTGTCCCAGGCTGGAATATCCGCCTGTCCATGCGCCGCCGACCAGGCCCGCACACCCTCGTGCACTGCACGAGAAATCGCCTCTAAATCACTGATCATAGGATAGATTCACTCCTGAGACGGTCACCCTATCAACCAAGTAAACCCTTGAAAACTCGTCTCGCTCCGATAGGCTCCTAACATGGCTGTGGAGAGAGGGACGTAGGATGCTCAAATTGACGTCTAGACGCACATTTTTAGCTTCATCAGCCTCAGTTCTGGCACTGGCAGGCGGATGTAGCGGAGCCGAAGAGAGCTCCGGCCCGACGATTGAGACGGTCGAAGAAACCGCTCCGCTGACGCCGATGCCGGAGATCACGGCAGATGATATTGCCGATGCCGAGCTTATGTCGGCGGAATTCGGCCTCGACCCCATCAATGAAGCGGTCGTCGGCTCTGTCGCCCCGATCACAGGCGGTGAAGAATCAAAGGCCGGAAAAATCCGCCGTGCGCGCCAGCAATTGCGCACGCAACCGGACAAGACTTGGTTCTACTGGTCAGACGATGATGCCGACTCGTTTGACTATAGCCACTTGGTCGCCATGGGCGAAACGGTCGGCGAATCGGAAGTTTCCACGGGCCTCGAGACCGAACCGTTCGATCTCACGCCAGAGCTTTTGCAGACCCTGGTCGACGCCAACTATTTTGAGCATTCCATCGCCACCACGCTGTCAGAGAATGAGAAAGCCAATGGCCGCGTCATCGTCGCATTGCGCGGCGCGGAGATCGTCAATGCAGGGACTGAGGAAGACCCGACCATCCGCTTGCGCGACCGCCGGCCAAGCCACCGCGAACCGCATTGCGTCTACACTGTCTGGCATCGCCAAGTCGACGCGCCTGATACGCTGGCCGTCTTTGAAGGTGCGACAGTGCCATCGGAGCTATACCTCTCCATCTTCCAAGCCCTGCGCGCATCCAATTTGAAATCGAGCATGATGCCGCAAGGCTTCCACTTGCGCCGTCTCGACAATATGCGGCTGAGCGCAACCAACACGCATTCCAACACACTGCGTCAGGCCTCGCCTTGCCCTGTGATCCGCGAGCCAGACCCTGAACGCGACGCCTTTTCGATGGGGCATTCGGAATGGGACCCGAGTTCATCGGATGACAGCCCACGTTCAGTTGGGGCGCACATTCACGCTGGCTATTGGGATAATCGTGAGGGAAACAGCTGGCGCGATTGGCGTTGGAAGTTCTCGTCTGCAGGATGCCAAACGATTTGCGGATCGGTCAGCAATGAAACCGCACGGCGCGATATTAGCGACTTCTACACCGCCATGGATATTCCGGAAGCCGAGCTCGTCGACGAGGCCTTCACCAGCGATAAATATGGGACGATCTACCCAATGGTGCTTCTGTCCGGACGGGAAGCCCGGATGCATGCCGAAGGGGCGCCGATGAGCGCTATGCGCCGCATTCGCTTTGGCTCCAGCATTGATGCGGAAGCCGAGCCGGACCACCCCATCATCCAAGTCCAAGAGGCGCTCGGTGTGACCGCTGATGGGCAGTTTGGCGGCGGCAGCATGCTGAAACTGATCGACGTTCAGCGCGCCGGGTCCTGGATGATCGGGTCCGCCGCAGATGGCATCGTCACGCCTGACCTGGTCGCCTCGCAAGACATAGACCTCGGCTAAACGGCGGAGCGAGCGCGTGTCCTGCGAAATCTCCGTCATCTATCCGGGCCTCGACGGCGAGGAAATCATTCTGGAAATTCCAGAAACCCGGCGCGCCTTCGGCGTCATCGGGTTTGGCTCAGACCCGACCGTCTGCTTTGGCAGCGCGCCGGGCATGGGCGGCTTTGTCTTAGACCGATGGGAAGCCGAAGAGTATGGCATCTTGCCCCGTCATTGCGCCTTGCTCTGGGCGGGCGGAAAGTTCCGTCTGGAGTTTGATCGCCATGCCGGCGTTTATTTGAATGGATCGGAAACCTGTGCGCGCAGCTTTTGCAATCCGTTCGAAGACGGGCCCGAATTTGAGATGCGGTTAGGGCTTCCCAGCTCGGATTCAGCCGGAGACGATCTCGGGATCGCGCCCGTCTTTCGGGTCCGGCGGACGGATCGGGCCCGGCGAAAATCCTCATGGTGGAGCGACCTTGCCATGCGCGCGTCTTGGTTTCGTAAAGTTGCGATGGTGCCTTTTTTGGTGAGCCTCCCGGCTCTGGTCATGTTCGTTGCGGCGCTGGCCTCCGTGGTGATTGGCGTGAATATCTGGCAGAACCAACGTATCACCGAAGCCTTGATCCGCGGGGATATTTCCCAGGAAATGGGCGCAGAGCTTGCGCAAAGCGTCGCCTCCGTGGGGATCGCTTGTGATGATGAGTTCGCGCCCTTGGGCACCGCATGGCTGTATGAGCATCGCCAAGACGGGGTGGCGGATCCGACAAAATGGTTGGTGACCAATCTCCATGTTGTCCGCCAAATAAACGATCAGTCTTGCTCGGAAGGGGCGTCGACCCGCAAGGTATTAGCCAAGTTTCCGCAACGCCCTGGGGTCAAAACAAACGCGCTGAATGTCGAGCTAAACACGGCCCCGCGCAAACACCCCCTGCATGACCCGTTTGAGCAGACCCGCTCAACATCGCGCGCCTCACCAAGCGGGCAACAAGCGGTTGCAAATGTCTACGACCTCGCCGCCTATCCATTGGACACAGCAGCGCTCGCATCTCTCCAAAATGAGCGGAGATTTCTGACGCTCAGCGCGCCAAGTCCTGGTCAAGTCTCTAGCTATTCCATCGAGACCCTGTTCACGCAGAATGTCGAGCCGGGGCGCCCGGTTCTCATTCTCTCTTATCCGACCGAGAACCAGCCCTTTCTCTATGATGGCGTATCGTCCGAGCCGTTTCAGTTTCGCACCGCGCTGCAATCAAAATCGAATGCCATGTCGCGCAGCATTCCGGGGGTCTCGAGCAATCGAACCCCGGCGCTTTACTCCTTCTCAGCTAAGAGCGCTGGCGGCATGAGTGGCAGTCCGGTCATCGCGGTTGATCAAGATGACGAGCCCTTTATCGCCGGTATTGTCTTCGCCGCGAGTTTTGTCCGCGGCCCGACCGATGCAGCCGATGGCGCGCCGAGCCGTCTCGCCTCCGGCGATGGGACCTATGCTTTGGACGCGACGAGTTTAAGCAGCATATCGGACTGGCCGCTCGAAACAGAACCAGTGCCATCTGAGTCCTTACAGGCCGTGCAATTGGTTTGGCAGTCTTGGGCGGATCGAACCAATCCCATGGATGAGCGACGCCAGCAATTTGCCGACCTCAATCAAAAAATCATCGCCAAGAAAGACAATGGAATTTCCGACCTCCGGCTCTGTTCGGCGTCGAAGGAAGTGGCCCTGAACCGACGCCTAAAGGTGGACGACCAAGCCCGGGGAGAGTCTGGCCGCGCCATCAAATTCCAGTTTGAGGACAGCGCTCAAAACACGCTCCTTGTCGCCGAGACGCAAGGCGCGCGTGGCAATGACGCCCTGCTCCAACTCGCCATCAGCACGAGGCGCAATGGCCGAAAACAAACCTCGCATGCGATCGGGCTAGACCAAGCCACATTCGTGAAGCCCGGCACTGCTCCGCTAGAGGTCGACATCACGGTCGCAGGTCCTTTCAAATCCAGCGTCGTGCTCACCGCATATGAAGCCGTCGCCGATGGCGAA
>JBCBDI010000062.1:0-12136 GCA_038529885.1 Pseudomonadota bacterium | reverse complement strand
GCAACCGCTTCGGCGCGCGTCAAATCTAGTTTTCCAGCCTCAAAGGCCCGGCGGGTAAACTCCCCCGGTTCTGCTAATCGCGCACCTGCGCTCATGATCGATTTCAAAGCGAGTTCGGTGATGACCCGGCCACCGTGCAATGACAGTTCGACCGTGTCTTCTCCTGTATAGCTGGCGGGCCCCGGCATAAAGACGGCAAGCCCTTCATCTACCTTCTCGCCGGTCTCAGAAACGAGATCGACCAAGGTTGCATGACGGGGTGTCAAAGGGCTGCGTGAAAATCGCGCCGCGATAATATCCGTGACCGCGGGCCCCGAAATTCGAATAGTCGAAATAGCAGAAGGCGGCGCACCACTCGCCAGAGCACATATTGTGTCCCGGCGGTGAGCCATGCCTAGTTCTTCATAGCTTCGAAGAATTCATCATTCGTCTTGGTCTGCTTCAGCTTATCGAGCAGGAAGTCGATCGCATCTGCAGTGCCCATCGGATTCAGGATGCGGCGCAAGACATAGATTTTCTGAAGCTGCGCTTTGTCGGTGATGAGCTCTTCTTTCCGGGTGCCGGACTTCATGATGTCGATGGCTGGGAAGGTTCGCTTGTCGGCGACTTTACGATCGAGCACGATTTCAGAGTTACCGGTGCCTTTAAACTCTTCAAAGATCACCTCGTCCATGCGCGAGCCGGTGTCGATAAGCGCGGTTGCAACAATGGTCAGTGAGCCACCGTCTTCTACATTACGCGCGGCGCCAAAGAATCGTTTCGGACGCTGGAGCGCATTCGCATCCACACCGCCGGTGAGGACCTTACCGGAACTTGGAACCGTCGTATTGTAAGCCCGGCCCAGTCGCGTGATCGAGTCGAGCAAGATGACAACATCACGTCCATGTTCGACCAGGCGTTTGGCTTTTTCGATAACCATGTCCGCGACCGCAACATGGCGGGATGCGGGTTCATCAAAGGTCGAAGAAATAACTTCACCCTTCACCGAGCGCTTCATATCCGTCACCTCTTCGGGACGTTCGTCAATGAGAAGAACGAGCAGGTAACACTCGGGATGATTTTCTTCGATCGCAGCGGCAATGTTTTGCAGAAGCACGGTCTTACCGGTCCGCGGCGGTGCGACAATCAAGGCGCGCTGACCCTTACCAATCGGCGACACGATATCGATGACGCGACCGGAACGATCCTTTTTCGTCGGATCTTGGCCTTCCATGAGGAGTCGTTCTTCGGGATAAAGCGGGGTTAAGTTGTCAAAATGGACTTTCTGCCGAGCTTTTTCAGGATCTTCGAAGTTAATTGAGCTGACATTGGTCAATGCGAAGTAGCGTTCATTCTCGCCAGGTTCAGCAATTGGACCCTCGACCGTGTCCCCGGTCTTCAATCCGGCCTTTTTCAGGACTTTTGGACTGACATAAATATCGTCCGGGCCGGCGAGGTAGTTAGACTCTGGCGAGCGTAGGAATCCGAACCCATCCGGGAGGACTTCAACAACGCCGCGGCCAATAATTTCGACTTCTTGCTCCGCCAACTCTTTGAGAATGGCGAAAAGCATATCCTGAGTTCGTAAACTGGATGCATTTTCCACTTCAAGCATCTCAGCATAGGCCAAAAGCTCGGTTGGGGACTTCGCTTTAAGCTCGCGAAGGTACACTTGGGACGGAAGATCGATTTCGGGTGCAGTATCAGGCATAGGGTGCCGGGATCCAGATTTTGATTTTTGGAAAGGTCAGGGCGCGAATGGCCCAATGCGCCGGACGGCGACTTGCACCCGATATGGTCAAAAGCGGACGCTTGGTCAAGAGTATGACTGTGACACCTTAGAATGGTTCGACCACCGCAAGGATGACGACCGCGATCATGATGAGGAACGGAACCTCATTCAGCATTTTAAGGGTCTTTGCATCCGGCGCGGCTTCACCGCGATCAATCTTTTTGCCCATTCCAATGAAATAGCCATGCAGACCGGACAGGATCAGGACCAAAAGCAATTTGGTGTGCATCCACCCGAGGCTCAACAGACCTGGATTGAGATACAACATCCCCAAGCCAAGCAGCCAAACCAAGATCAGCGATGGGTTGAGAATAATTTTGCGCAGACGGTTGGACGCTTCTTTCATCGTCTCAAACAGCTCGTCGCCGGGTTTTGATTTAATCTGGTGCAATTTATAGCGCGGATAAATGACCAAGCCGGCCATCAGCGCGATGACGAAAATAATGTGGAACGCTTTGACCCAAAGATAGAGCGTCATCCTAGCCTCCGCGCACCAGTTCTACGACACGCTCGACATGGGCGATTGGAGTTTCGGGTCGAACGCCATGTCCAAGATTGAAAATGTGCGGCCGATCCGAATAGGCCTGGAGTAACTCGCGCACTCGATTATCCATCGCTTCACCACCAGCAATCAGCAATAGCGGGTCCAAATGCCCCTGAACCGCCATAGATTTCGGCACTGTTTGATTGACGAAGCTTGGTTCTAAAGCCGTATCGAGGCCAACGCCATTGACGCTCACTCTTGAAGTATAAGGCCCGAGCATCGTCGCAGCCCCGCGCGGAAACCCGATGACCGGAACGGTAACGCCGAGATCTCGCAGGCGCTGAACCAGTCTTGCATTCGGTTCAATGACAAGCGCCTGGAACAGGTCCGACGGCAAACCTTCGGCCCAAGATTCAAATATCATCAGCGCATCTGCGCCAGCTTTAACCTGTTCGAGAAGATATTGCGCGCTCGCTTCAATCAACAGATCGAGCAATTCCTTGAGGAGGTCTGGATGGGTATAGGCCCAGCTCCGCGCTGTACTCTTATCCGTGCCGCCCCGCCCTTCGATCGCATAAAGCGCCACCGTCCAAGGAGCCCCGCAAAATCCGATCAAAGCCTTGTCCGCATCCAACTTAGATCTCACTCGATCGACGGTTTCATAAACAGGAGACAGCCTCTGAACCGCCTTTTCCATAGGTACTCGAGAGAGATCAGCCGACGAATTCACAGTTTCGACAATCGGTCCCACACCTTTTTCGAACCGAACATCTAGCCCGATCGCGTCTAAGATGAGCAGGATATCTGCAAACAAAATCGCAGCGTCCATATCATAGCGGCGGATGGGTTGCAGTGTCGCTTCCGCGGCCATGGAGGGCGAATAGCAAAAGTCGAGAAAGTCTTTCGCTTGTGCTCTCAGCTCTAAATATTCTGGTAGGTGGCGCCCAGCTTGTCGCATCATCCAGATGGGAACTGGAGACGACGGGGTGTCGCTAAGAACTTTTAGAAACCGTGACGAAGAGGCGTCTGCCATAAAACTTAAACCCAAATTTTAATCTGAAAGCCCTTATCATTATTAAGCCGGGAGTCTCGTGGAAAAGCTCAGGTGAGGTCATTTGTCCCTCGTATATCCACAGTCTATCCCCAGGAAACGCAGCTTTTAAGACTTTGTTAACCAATTGAGAAATTAGTAAATTTTTGGTTAATCATGGCTTCGAACAAATGTGCGGAACAGCATAGAAACGGGCAGAGTCAGATTCGATCACTTGTGCGATTCGGAGTCAGATTCTGCGGCTTTATGACAATTCCACAATGCATCCACAGGGCTTGTCGAATTCCTCCGCCTCCGGCAGATGAGGTGAGTGTAAAACCAGGGCTGATATGCGTCTTTCGATCTATTTCAATGTCCACCTTGTGTCGGACTCGACAGGGGAAACCCTCAATGCGGTGATGCGCGCTGCGGCGGCGCAATTCGATCGCACGATCCCGCTTGAGCACAATTACTACTTGGTGCGCTCGGAACGTCAGCTGGATCGGGTCATGGCTGAGATTGAAGCCGCCCCTGGCGTGGTTTGGTATACGATTTCGGATGAGAATTTGCGCCGCAAACTGGAGCAATTCTGCCGCCAGCGGGGCATTCAGACCCTGCCGGTTCTTGATCCATCCATTCATATGCTGTCGCGCCATTTGGGCATTGCCGCGTCTGAGAAAATCGCTGGGCAGCACGCGCTGAATGACGAATATTTCAAGCGGATCTCGGCAATCGATTTTGCGCTCAATCATGATGATGGGCAAAACGTCTCCGGCCTGGTTGATGCGGATGTGGTGCTTTTGGGCGTCAGCCGAACGTCGAAAACGCCGACTTGTGTTTACCTCGCAAATCGCGGCGTGAAGGCGGGGAATATTCCTCTGGTGCCAGGTATTCCGCTTCCGAGCCTGGTCGAAGAACTCAAACATCCTATGGTGGTCGGCCTTAAGATCGGTGTGGAACGTCTGCTTCAGATTCGCGGCCAACGTTTGATGTCATTGAACGAAGTCTCAAAGACCAATTATGTTGATGAAGAAGCTGTTCGCGCTGAAGTGACCGAAGCAAGCCGCCTGTTCCAGCGCAATAAATGGCCAGTGATTGATGTCTCGCGGCGCAGCGTCGAAGAGACCGCGGCCGCGATCCTCAATAAATTGAGCGAACGCCGAGGCTTTGTCTGATGAGTGATATTATACTCGCTTCCGGCAGCGCGAGCCGCCGTGCTTTATTGGCCGGGGCCGGGGTTGAGGCGCAATCGATCAAACCAAATGTCGATGAAGACAGCGCCAAAATAGCGATGCGCGCAGAAGGCGTAAAAGTGCGCGACCAAGCCATGCAGCTTGCTGAAATGAAGGCGCTGAAAATTTCGCGCACGCATCCTGGATTGGTGATTGGCGGCGATCAGATGCTCAATCTCGAGGGCGAGGCCTTCGATAAGCCCAAGGATTTAGCGCAAGCAAAATCTCACTTAGAGGCCTTATCAGGCAAAGCGCACCATCTGGAAACGGCGATCGTGATCGCTGAAAATGGGGAATTTGTCTGGCGTCATTTGGCCCGGCCAAAACTCACAGTCCGTACACTGAGCGATGGGTTTATCGACTCCTATATTGAAACCTGCGGCGAGCCGCTATTAAGCACGGTTGGCGCCTATCAGTTAGAAGGACCTGGCGCTCAAATCTTCTCTAAAATAGAGGGCGACTATTTCTCCATTCTCGGTCTGCCCCTGCTCCCCTTATTGGACTATCTACGCGTCCGGAATGTGCTGCCATCATGACCAAATTACTTGGCGTTATCGGCAACCCGATCGCCCATTCTCTGTCGCCCTTGATCCACAATGGATGGCTTCACGATGCCGAGTTGGATGCCGCTTATGAGGCCTTTCATGTCCCGGATGGGCAATTTGATAATGCGCTGAAAGACCTAGAGAAAAAGGATCTTTTTGGCCTAAACATTACCCTCCCGCATAAAGGTGCGGCGCTCGCGGCAGCCAATGAAGTGAGCGAAGCAGCTGGGAAAATCGGCGCGGCCAATACGCTGAGCTTAACTCAAGATGGAAAGTGGCGCGCGGACAATACAGATGCCCCGGGTTTCTTGCGTTCGCTCGGCAATGTGGATCCCGCTCAAGATCGGGCTCTGATCCTCGGTGCAGGCGGCTCGGCGCGGGCGCTCGTCTTTGCACTGACGAATGTAGGTGTGCCCGTCACGATTCTAAACCGGACTGTCGAAAAAGCAGAACACCTCGCTGCAGAGTTGGGTGACGCTAAATCCGGATACGGACCAATTGATCAGGCGACTGAATATATCGATAATGCAACGATCGTGATCAATACAACAAGTATGGGCCATAGCGGCGAGATACTGTCTCTGCCAGACGGGTCCGGCCGCATCTTTTATGATATCTCCTACGGCAAAATTGCCCGGCGCCAGTTGTCCCATGCGGAGGCGCGCGGGTGGCAAATGAAGGACGGACTTGGCATGTTGGTGGCGCAAGCGGCCTATAGTTTTGAAATCTGGTTTGGACAGTTACCGGATTTCGACACCGGCCTGCATCGTTGCCGTTTAGCCTTGGAGGCCGCGTCATGATTATCTTAGGGCTCACCGGATCGATCGGTATGGGCAAAAGCGCGACGGCTCAAATGTTCGAGGAAGCGGGACTGCCCGTCTATGATGCGGACGCCGCGGTTCATGCGCTATACGAACAAGACGGTGCTGCGGTCGGACCTTTGTCCGAAAGATTCGGCGATATTCTCAAAGATGGCGCTGTCGATCGCGCAGCCTTGCGAGCAAAAGTGGTAAATGATCCGGACGCGATGAAGGACTTAGAAGCCATCGTCCATCCATTGGTAGGGCTCACGCAGTTGAACTTTCGCCAAGAAGCCCTTGAGAGCGGAGCAAAAATTGCCGTCCTGGACATTCCGCTCCTCTACGAAACGGGCGGCGACCAAAGATGTGACCATGTCGCCGTCGTGACTGCGCCGGCAGATGTCCAAAAGGCGCGGGTCTTAATGCGCGGCGAAATGAGCGAAGATCAGTTTGAACAAATCCGCGCCAAGCAAATGCCGGATGCGGATAAGCGCGCCCGGGCGGATTTTGTGATCAGCACGGCCTTTGGCTTTGAGTTTACCCGCGCGCATGTTCACGCGATCATTGACCTGTTGAGCGGCTTAGAGTCCACTAAGGGCGATGACTGATACTGTTCGCGAAATCGCTTTCGATACCGAAACCACTGGGCTCGAGTGGGATAAGGATGACCGCATCATTGAACTGGGTGCAGTCGAGCTGATCAATCACGTGCCTACGGGCAAGACTTTCCAGACCTATATCAATCCCGGGCGGCCTGTGTCTGAGGCGACTGTGCGGATTACGGGCATTACGGATGCGGATCTCGTCGATCAGCCACCGTTTGAAGACCCATCCATTGTTGATGCGTTTCTAAGCTTTATCGGCGATGCGACGCTGGTTGCGCACAATGCCAAATTTGACCGCGGCTTTCTAAACATGGAGCTGCAGCGTTGCGGCAAAGCGATCATTCCAGAAGAGCGCTGGGTCGATACGGTTATGATTGCGCGGAAAAAATATCCGGGCGCTCCGGCCAGCTTGGATGCGCTTTGCAAGCGCTTTGATGTCAATTCCGAGGCGCGGACCTTTCACGGCGCCTTGCTCGACAGCCAGTTACTAGCCGAGGTCTATTTGGAATTGCTCGGCGGGCGGGCGCGCAAATTTGATTTTGGCGGCCAAGTTCGGGCCGAGGGCGATGCGCGGGCACCCGCAACGCAGCGCCCTGCCCCGCTAGAGCGGTCTATTTCTGACGAAGAGCAAAAGACCCATGCCGAGTTCGTTGAGACCCTCGGCGATGAGCCAATCTGGTCGCGTTACGCCTGAGGTTCGCTTGGCGCAGCGGCCGCTTGCTGCTCAGCCGCAGCTTGTGCCGCGCGCTGCTTTTGCGAACTGTAAAGCGCGCCAAAGTCGACTGGGTCGATGCGCAGCGGAGGGAAGCCGCCTTCGGCTGAAATGTCTGCAATGATCCGACGCGCGAATGGGAACAAGATGCGCGGGCACTCTATCAGCAGGATCGGCTCCATATCGGCTTGCGCAAATCCTTGCAGTTGGAACAGGCCAGCATAGTCCATTTCGATTAAGAACAGGGCTGTGTCCTTGGTGCCGGCGCGGGCTTTCAGCTTCAGCGTGACTTCGAACACGCCTTCATTGCCTTGCCGAGGGGTGGCGCCAACATCGATGGCGAGATCGATATTTGGCTGCTCTTGCACCGTGGCACCTGGATTTTCAAAGGACAGGTCCTTGATATACTGGCTCAGAACGCGGATCGCGGGGCCCTGTGGTTGTGCATTGTCCTGCGGCTGAGTCGCCATATCTGGTGTGTCGGTCATGTGGATTTACTCTGAAGCTAAGATGACACGCGGGTAACATGTGCCAGAAAGTGGCGCAACGGTGGGTGGCACTTCAGGCAAAGCGCCTATATGACAGTGATCAAGAGATTAGAAAGAGCCATAAATGTCTTCATCCATGATCGAGTTCCTGCTCCTTGCTGGAATCGCTTTGTTTATTGGTTGGCGCCTGTTCGTGACTCTCGGCCAAGATGAGGGACCGCCAGAAGGGCGAAACCGCATGCCAACGCCGAGCCCGACCCCAAGCCAACCGGCGAACGAACCTGTGGGCGGAGACGTCGTGCCTTTGCGACCGAGTTTCACAGGACCGGCTGCCGCCGGCATGGAAGCGATCTTCGAAGTCGACAAATCGTTCGAACCCCGCAGCTTCATGCAGGGTGCGCGCGCAGCCTATGAAATGATTGTTGGCGCCTTTGGCCGCGGCGATCGTGACGCGCTTAAACCCTTGCTCGACGCAGATGTGTACGAGGCCTGGGACGCTGCCATCGCAGAGCGTGAGGTGACCGGGGCGGAAGGGCTCCAGCTCTTGCGCATTCGCAAAGCTGAAATCACCGATGCGTCTTTGGACGAAACCGGTATGGCCCGTGTCACCGTGCATTATGAGTCTGAACTCGGTGATGGTGAGACGACAACCAAAGCCAGCGAGCTCTGGACCTTCATGCGCCAGACGAGTTCGTCCGACCCAAATTGGCTTTTGGATGATGTCGACACGGCCGAATAGGCCCGCCTCTCTAGAATGGTAACTTGAGCTTCAGGACGGTTCACGCCTAGTCTCGCGCTTATGCGAATCATCGGCCTTCTATTGGGGACGCTGTTGGCCTTGTCGGGATGTGTGTCCACGGCAACTTATCCAGGGCCTGTGGTGCAGCCTGCGCCGCCCCAACCCGCACCAGATCCAACTCTCTGGGAAGCACCGCCGAGCGTGGTAGCCTTTGACGCCCTGCCCGGCTGGCAGAGCGCAGACCTCGCGCCGGGCCTGTCGGCCATGAAGCGCAGTTGCGCGGTTTTTCAGCAGCGCGCGCCGAACGGATTGGTCTCAAATCGCGCCCCATGGGCCGGATCTCATGGGGATTGGGAAGCCGCTTGCGCCGCGCTCGATGTGATCGGCGACGCGCAAAGTGCACGGGCGGTCATGCAGGCCCTGTTCACGCCGGTGGAAATCGTGGCCCCGGACGGAAACTCCCGCTTCACTGGCTATTTCGAGCCGATGTATGAGGCGCGTCTATCTCCCGTACCACCCTTTACGGAGCCTGTTCCCGGGCGGCCCATTGACCTCATATCCAGTGGCGGGTCCGTCTATCAACGTTTGCCGAATGGGTCCCAGCGCCCCTATCCGACGCGTGCTGAAATTACCCGTCGCGGCGTTATTCCGCTTGCGTATGCGCATCCCGGAGATGTGTTCTTTTTACAGATTCAAGGATCTGGCCGTTTGCGTTTGCCAGATGGGCGCACGCTGCGGGCGGTTTATGCGGCCAATAATGGGCATCCGTTTAAGTCGACCGCCAATTGGTTGATGGACCGCGGCTGGATCAGCCGGGGCGAAGCGAGTATGCAGGGCATTCGCGCGTGGATGGATCGCACAAGTCCGGCTCGTGCGCGTGAGGCGATGAATGCCAATCCCCGCTTTGTGTTCTTTGATATTGAGCCGGAAGGCGATCCACGCCTGGGGCCGAAAGGGTCTTTCGGTGTGCCGCTGACCCCGCTTGGCTCCATGGCGGTTGATCTCGACTTTCACGCGGGCGGCGTCCCTATGTTTGTGCAAACCACAGCGCCGGGCTTGGGCGGAAATTGGTCGGGCCTGGTGGTCTCTCAAGACACAGGCGGCGCGATTAAGGGACCTGTGCGCGGTGACCTTTATTTTGGCACCGGCGCCGGGGCCGGGGCGTCTGCTGATACGGTGAACGCGCCCGGGCGGCTTTGGGTTTTGCTGCCGCGTGCGGTGGCCGAGCGTATCCAACCTCAACTGGGCGCGCAGACATCTGGGCCTGGACCTGTCACGCTAACGCCCTAGAACGCAGCTCATGAGTGGGCGCGATCTTTCCGACAAAGACAAACGAGCTTGGGCGGCCGCGACGCGTTCGGTGAAGCCCTTGTCCGGGCGTCGGGGGACACCCGCCGGAACCCCAAAGGCGCGCGAAGAACCGGACATGTATCGCTTGCCGCCGCTCAAACCGCGCCCGCATGCGGCCCCACAAAACCGCCAGAATGAACGCCTGGTTCGCCGAGGGAAACAGCCCATTTCTGCGAGCTTTGACTTGCATGGCCATACGAGAGAAAGTGCGTTTCAGATTCTGCCGGGGTTTCTCGCGCGTGAACAAGCCAAAGGCTCGCGCTGCGTGATCGTCATCACCGGCAAAGGCAAACGCGGCGAAGGCGTGTTGCGGACCGCATTCTTGAACTGGCTCGAATTTCCCGAAGCGCGGACCCTGGTCAGCGGCTATGCGCCTGCGCATGCCAAGCATGGCGGCGGTGGCGCCTGGTATGTGTTTTTGCGGCGGCGGTGATTGCGGGCGTTGAAGCAAATGAAAAGGGGCAGCCGGAAGCCGCCCCTGAACACTCAACACACTCTACTTGATGAGAGCGTATATCTGGTCTGTGTTAATGAATTACGACTGTTTCGCGAGGAGATTGCGAATCTCTTCCAGCAGCACTTCTTGGCGAGGTGGGGCAGGCGGTTCAGCCGGTGCCTCTTCCTCTTCTTTTTGCATTTTGTTCATGCCCTTAATGATCATGAACATGACAAAAGCCACGATGATGAATGAGATCGTCGCGGACACGAATTCGCCGATCTTGATCGCGACCGCTTCGGTCACAACCGTTCCATCGTCCGCCAGAACTGCTGGTGTCATGACATATTGCCAACTGCCAAAGTCGAGACCGCCCAAGACTGGGCTCAGTGCAGGCAAGAACACACCCTGGATAAAGGCTGTGACCACAGTGGCAAACGCGCCGCCCATGACGAAACCAACCGCCATGTCGACGAGGTTGCCCTTCATGGCAAACTCTTTGAATTCATTGAACATAGTAAACCCCTTCTGATGTTCAGCCCCCGAAAAGGCCATGGCGAAGAGTGTTTTAATTTTGGGCTCAGGTCAAATGACCAGAACAGTAATGTTTACAGTCGACTAGCGAGATTCCGGGTCGATGCCATCATTGACGCGGGCGCGCAATTCCTTGCCAGGCCGGAAGAATGGGACCGATTTGGCTTCAACCTCAACCGCTTCCCCAGTGCGCGGGTTGCGCCCTTTCCGGGCTTTGCGATGGCGCACAGAGAAGGCACCAAAGCCGCGCAGCTCTACCCGATCGCCTTTGGCTAAGGCGTCGGCAATTTCATCAAGTATAACCGCGACGACGCGTTCCAGGTCTTCTGGGCGCAAGTCGGGGTGTTCATCCGCAAGTTTTGCGATCAGTTCGGATCTCAGCATGTCTTTGAACCTAAACGAAAAATGCGCCGGAGACTAGACCTCCGGCGCAAAATACTTGCCCATTACCTTATTGTTAGGTTGGGACCGATTTGGACTCTAGGCGTCGTCGCCTTCGTCCGCTTTTTTCTTCTTCGTGGCTTTCTTTTTCTTCGGCTTCTCTTCAGCTTCCGCTTCAACCTCAGGTTCTGCGGCAGCTTCCGCCGGCTCACCTGTTGCTAGAGCGGCTCCAAGAATGTCACCCAGCGACGCGCCACTATCGGCAGAGCCATACTGCGCGACTGCCTCTTGCTCCTCAGAGATCTCGAGCGCTTTGATCGAGACGGAGATGCGGCGAGACGACTTGTCGACTTGAGTGACTTTGGCGTCGAGCTTGTCACCAACGGCGAAACGCTCTGGGCGTTGTTCGCTGCGGTCACGAGACAGGTCAGAGCGACGGATGAAGGCTTTGACGGCTGGATCGCCGAACTCAACCTCGATGCCACCAGAGGCGACTTCGGTGACCGTACAGGTGACAATCGCGCCGCGCTTGACGCTTGAATTGTCCGCGATTGGATCGCCGCCAACTTGCTTGATGCCGAGCGAGATGCGCTCTTTCTCAGTGTCGACGTCGAGGACGCGAGCGGTAACCGTGTCACCTTTGTTGAACGCCTGGATCGCTTCTTCGCCAGACTGTTCCCAAGAGATGTCATTGATGTGGACCATACCGTCCAGATCTGGGCCGAGGCCAACGAACAGACCAAACTCAGTGATCCCACGGACTTCACCTTCAATGTCGGTGCCGACCGGATGCTCAGCCATAAAGGCCGACCATGGATTGTCTTGAGTTTGCTTGAGGCCGAGTGAAATACGGCGCTTCTCGCTGTCCACGTCGAGCACTTCAACCAGCACTTCTTGTGAGGTCGAAACGATCTTGCCTGGGTGCACGTTCTTCTTGGTCCAGCTCATTTCAGAGACGTGAATAAGCCCTTCTAAGCCTGCTTCAATTTCAACAAAAGCACCAAAGGGGGTCAGGTTAGTAACTTTACC
>JBCBDI010000061.1:0-12254 GCA_038529885.1 Pseudomonadota bacterium | reverse complement strand
CGAAAGACGCCTTCGCGCTGCGCCATTTCCAGATCGGCGACGTGGGCGATCAGTGGATTGAAATGCGGGCGGCCTTTGGCTTCATAAATCCGCGCCACAGCGTCCGCATTCGAGGCGTCAGCGGCGAGGCCATAAACGGTCTCGGTTGGCATGCCGATCAGGCCGCCAGCGCGCAGGGTTCGCGTCGCGCGCTGCACGTGTTCAGGCGTCAGATTTAGAATGCGATCACTCATCGCCGGGCGGATATCACAGGCCTAGTCGGTGCGCGAGGCCTCAACCACAACATCTACGGTGACGTCTTCACTTACCCAATCGGCGTTTGGGTCTGAGCCTTGGCCAAGATCGAGGGGGGTGCGTTGGAACACGGCTTGTCCGGTCATACGGGCGGCGTCGTCCTCAAGAGTAAGTGTGAAGGGGAAGGCCGCGTCTTCGGTCATGTCTTTCAGCGTCAAACGCGCGGTCGATCCATACGTGCCGTCGCCATTGTCTGTGATGTCGAGAATCTCGACGCTCGCGGTCGGAAAGGCGGTGGTGTTGAACCATTCTGGGGAGGGCAGACTGTCGGTATAAAGCTTTTGGTTCGCCTGCGCGCTGCCCGTTGAGACGGTGACCCGAACCTCACCGTCTGATGGGGAAGCGGGGTCGAATTGGATCGCCGCGTCCCAATTGCTGAACGATCCGGAAAAGACACTGCCGTCATGCGTTCCTGAGAAAGCGATCGAAGAGGCCTCTGCATCAACCGTCCAGTTTGGCGTGAAGGCTGCGTCTGCGGTTACGGCCGCTCCAGCCCCAGAGAAGACACCAAGAACCGGTCCTGCGCCTGCGACCACCACCAAGGCGGCAAACGCGCTCCCGAAGGCGGTCGCTGCGCCGCGAGACGGGGCGGCAGGCTTGGCGGTCTTACCGAACAGACCAGGCACCATGCGCTTCACCACGCCTTCCTCGGCGCTCAATTCATGTTTGACGGCGCCCGCGACATGCAGAGCGAGAAGCGCCAGCGCGACCCAAGCGAGTTTGGAGTGGATGAAATTCACCGCCCCGCTCGCGGTTTCGGTCTTCATGCCTTCAACAAACGGAACATCCGGCCAGCTTATGACGCCATAAAGAACCGTCGGTACATCAAGTTTGATGCTGACTGAGCTGTACAGCCAGCCCGTCAGCGGCAGCGCGATCATCAGACCGTAAAAGCCAAGATGAACCAAATGACTGGCGGTCTTCTCAAGACCGTTCATATCGTCAGGCAAAGCCGGCGGCGGGTTCATCCCCCGCCAAATGATCCTGGCAATTGTCAGGAGCAGGATCGTAATCCCAACGGACTTGTGCAT
The DNA here is from genome assembly GCA_038529885.1 of Pseudomonadota bacterium. Taxonomy (GTDB): domain Bacteria; phylum Pseudomonadota; class Alphaproteobacteria; order Caulobacterales; family Hyphomonadaceae; genus Henriciella. The sequence goes on along the minus strand of JBCBDI010000061.1, from coordinate 10,929 downwards.
CTGGTACAGAAAATACTGACCAGGCGCGCCGTCGGGCAGATCGCTCATATACCAGCCGCCGAAAATCATTCCGACAATTGCAAACGCAATCAGCCAATGCAGCGTGATGGCGACGCTGGTATATCTTTCTGACATGTCGGCCATCCTATTCGTCTTGTAGGAATTCGCCTGAGAATTCGACGGTCACTTCATCGCCAATGTTAGGGATGGCGGCGGTCATGCCAAAATCGGATCGCAGCACGGTGGTGCTGGCATCAAATCCAATGACGTCGCGCTCGCCAAACCAAGGCGGATTGGCGAGACCATTGTAAGTGACGTCCAAAGTGACCGGCTTGGTTACGCCGAGCAAAGTGAGATCGCCTGTGACGGTGCCCGAGAGGTCCCCGGTTTTCTCAACCGCGGTTGAGACGAAAGTGATCTCTGGATGCTCATCAGCGTTCAACCAACGCGCATTGCGAGAGACATCCTCGTTCCAGGTCTCAAACCCGCTATCGGCGTGGCCGGCTTTATAGTCGCCCGGATAATTGGTTTCGAGGGCGAGCGGATTGATGGTGAAGCTGATGCTGGATGAGGTCGGATCAGCCGGGTCGAAGTCGAGCGTTCCATCAAAATCTGTGAAGCTGATCCGATATTGTGAAATGCCGCCGCCATGACCGACTTTGACGGTCATAAAGGCATGCGTCTTTTCAATCGAATAGGTCGCTGCCGCAACATCGACGAGCGCTGGGTGCAGCTCCGCTGAGGCCGCTTCAGCTTCGACAGGAGGAGCGTCGGCTTCTAAGGTTTCGCCAGGCTCTGTGCCGCCGCCGCAAGCTGCGAGGATCGCCGTGGCGGCCCCTAAAGTGAGATACGTCTTGATCGACATCGTCATATTCCCTCTCAAGAATGTTGGGTTCGAGGCTTATTCTGCAGCTTGCAGGAACTCGCCAGAAAACTCGATTTCGACTTCGTCAGAAATGACGCCGGCCATAGAGGTCTGGCCGAAATCTGAGCGTTTCAGGGTGGTTGACGCAGTAAATCCGATCACATCGCGCTGACCGAACCATGGTGGATTGGCGACGCCGCCATAAGTCACGTCGAGCGTGACCGGGGCAGTGACGCCCAAAAAGGTCAGGTCGCCAGTGACGGTGCCTTCAAACTCGCCGGTCTGTTCGACAGCGGTTGAGACAAACTCGATGGTTGGAAACTCGCCCGCATTCATGAAGCGTGGATCATTTGCCAGTTCGGCTTCCCAATCGGCTTTTTTGGCCGGGTCGGGATAATTAGTGTTCATCGCGGAGGGGTTGATGCTGACGCTGAGTTGAGAATTGGTCGGCGTTTCCGCGTCAAAGACCAAGTCGGCGTCGAAATCGGTGAAGTTGACCGTATAGCCAGAAATCCCGTTATGCTTGACCGTCCAGGTCAGGAAAGCGTGGGTTTTCTCAAGCTCGTAAAGGTCAGAGGCGACGCCTTCCAAGGTTGGATTGGCGTGAGCAGGGAGGGTAATCGCGAGTAGGCTGGCTGCAATGGCAAGATGACGCATTAGAATCTCCGTTCAGTGTCTCAATTAACCTAGCGCGGGATTACATATTGGCTAGACACGATATAAAGGGTCCCGGGATATAACATTTATGCCGGAGATGCATGGCAATGACTTATACCGCACCGATCGAAGATTTGACCTTTGTGCTCAATCATTTGTCGGGTTTGGATCAATTTGAGGGACATGCTGCGTTTGAAGATTACGATCCGGATCTAATCGCCCCCATTCTAGACGAAGCGGGCAAGCTCGCCCGCGATGTCTTAGCGCCGCTCAATCAGATCGGCGACAAGGCCGGGGCCCAATTGACCGAAGACGGCGTCAAAGCCGCACCAGGGTTTGCCGACGCTTATGCTGCCTTTCAAGAAGGCGGCTGGATGGGGGTGTCTGCGCCCACCGAATGGGGCGGGATGGGCTTGCCCAAAGTCCTAGGGCTCGCCGTGATGGAAATGTTCCACAGCGCGAATATGGCGTTTGGCCTTTGCCCGATGCTGAGCTTTGGCGCCATCGAAGCGCTGCTCGCACATGGAACGGACGAGCAAAAGGCGATGTATTTGCCGAAGCTCGTCTCTGGCGAGTGGACGGGCACGATGAACCTGACCGAGCCGCAGGCTGGCTCGGATGTCGGCGCGCTGAAGACCAAGGCCGTGCCGAACGGTGATGGCTCTTATTCGATTACCGGCCAGAAGATTTACATCACTTGGGGCGATCATGATGTCGCCAACAATATCATCCATTTGGTGCTTGCGCGTCTGCCAGATGCGCCTGAGGGCTCACGTGGCGTGTCGCTGTTCATCGTTCCAAAAAGAGCCGTGAATGCCGATGGCAGCTTGAGTGAGCAGAACGGCGTCAAATGTATCGGCCTCGAAGAAAAGGTCGGCATCCATGCGTCGCCGACATGCGTCATGGAATATGATGGCGCGCAAGGTTGGCTGATCGGGGCGGAGAATAAGGGCCTGGCTTGCATGTTCACGATGATGAACTCGGCCCGGCTCAATGTCGGCCTGGAAGGCGTCGCGGTCGGCGAGGCAGCCTGGCAAACGGCGTTCGACTATGCCCAAGAGCGCAAGCAGGGCAAAGCCGAAGGCGTCTCCGGCGCTGCGCCCATCCTTCACCATGCTGATGTGCGCCGGATGCTGACGACGATGCGGGCCAAAGTCATGGCCGCGCGCGCGATCTGTTTCGCAACTGGCGTGGCGGCGGACTTAGCTGAAGTCGCTGAGACGGCAGAAGCCCGCGAACAGGCCAAACTGCGCGAAGAATTGCTGACGCCGATCGCCAAGGCGTGGTCCACGGATATGGGCGTCGAGGTCGCAAGCCTTGGCGTACAAGTGCATGGCGGCATGGGCTTTATGAATGAGACCCTGGCGGCACAGCTCTATCGCGACGCGCGGATTGCGCCCATCTATGAAGGCACAAACGGGATCCAAGCGATCGACTTGGTCGGCCGCAAATTGTCCATGGCCGATGGCGCAGCGATGACCGACATGATCGAAGAGGTCGAACAAACCGCCCGCGCCGCGCGTGAGACCAATGATCCGAACTTGGTGCAAATTGCTGATCGCCTCGTTGCCGCCAATCAAGCGCTGTCTGACGCGACAGTTTGGATGACGCAAAAGATGAAAGAAGACCGCGATGTCGCGCTCGCCGGGGCGACGGCCTATCTTGCCCTTGCCGGTGATGTCATTGGCGGCCACTTTCTGACCAAAGGCGCAGTGGCAGCTCGTTCTGAAGGCGGCAAAATGCGGGGCCGTCTCACAGCGCTCGCGGGCTTCTTCGCGGAGACCTCGCTTGCCGGAGCACCTGGCGCGGTGGCGAGCATCACGCAAGGCGGCCAAGCCATGCTTGCAGAAAGCGATGCGCTGTTCGGCGTGGGATAGGGGGGCTCAGCCGCCGCTATAAAAAGAGCATCGCAGAGCCACCCGCCGAATCGGGCGCCCAGCGAAACACTTGAACGCGGTTCTACCACCGCTTGCGTCGAGTGTGTCTCCAAAACAACGGTTCCTTTATGCGCCCATCTGCGCGGGACCTTTTGGCTTGCTTTTCTTCGCCAGGTGGCTACGCGATTGCGACTGATTTGCAGTCGCGCGAGGGAAGCATGCTGAAGAAAAAACTGATGTTGGCGTCTGGACTGGCTTTGTGCCTGGCCGGTGGAGTGGCTCAGGCCCAAACTGAGGATGCCGAGGTCGATCAAGAGGCCCGGCAAAACGTAATTGTTGTCACAGGACAAAAGATCGATCGATCTCTGCAAGACACAGCGACCAGTGTCGCGGTTGTGACCGATGTCCAGATTGAGCAAGAAAACATCATTAGCTTCAAAGACGCGATCGATCGGACCGCAAATGTGGCGACGCGGGATGGGACACGCTTCGTGATCCGCGGCATTGATAGCTTGAACGTCTCTGGCGCCGGGCAAGGCGACTTGGCCACCATCTATGTCGATGGATCGGCATTGCCGCGCTTTGCGACGATCCGTTCACCTGCTGAGATTTGGGACCTTGATCAGATCGAGGTGTTCCGCGGACCGCAATCTACATTGCAAGGCCGCGCCTCGCTTGCGGGTGCGATCATCATCAACACGGCTGATCCGTCTTATGAGTGGAGCGAACGCGCCCGCCTCATCTATACAACAGAGATCGACGAGTTGCGCTTCGGGGCAGCAGTCGGTGGCCCGATTATAGAAGACGAGCTGGCGTTCCGCTTCGCCTTTGAGACGGCCAATTCTGATGGATTTGCGGACAATGTGACCCGTGGTGAGTCTTTGGACGGTGCCGAGTCCTTTCTCGCGCGCGGTAAACTGCTGATCGAACCAGACTCCATTCCTGGTCTTTCGGTTCTGCTGTCCTACAGCCATGAGGAAACCGAAACCGGTGAGACCGTGGTTGCGCTGGTGGGAGACGATCCAGAGGACAATCGCGTCGGATTCAACAATGATCCGATCGTTTATAATACGACTGTCGATATTGCGACGGCGACCATTGACTATGACATCAATGAGGATTGGAGCCTAACCTCGATCACGGCTTACAACGAAGTCGACTATAGCTTCCTGTTTGATGATGATCGCTCGGCGACCCCGTTTTCGTCTCGCAGCTTCGTCAATCTAGTGGATACGTTCACCCAAGAATTGCGGTTCCAATATACGGGCGACACGATTGAAGCGATTGTGGGCGGGTATTATTCAAAAGAAGACACACCGACGTCTGATTCTACCGGCACATTGCCGCTCGATCTGGTGAACCAGCTTGGGGTCGACGCAATTCTGCAAGCACCGCCCTTCAACCTGGACGCGGCGACGGCAGGGTTCGTCCTCGGGCTGTATCCTAACCCGGCCTTGCTCACGACGGATCAACAGCTGTCCCAGGAAATTGAGACTTATGCTCTGTTTTCTGATCTCAGTTGGGACTTTGCCGATCGCTGGACGCTCTATGCGGGCTTCCGCTACGACGTTGAGCAGCAGTCTAACGTGAATGCGCAGATCGTAGAAGTTGCGTCTGAGCTACCAGACGCGACGCTTCTTCCATCACCCGTCAATCAAGTGGTCGCCGGTTTGAACGGCTTCCTATTGGCAGAAGCAGCAGCGGCGAATTCACCTCCGACCGCGAACGAGTCAGATGAGTTTGGTGGCTTCTTGCCGAAACTCGGTCTTGGCTATCAGCTCACAGAAGACCAGTCGATTTCATTCATTGCTCAGCGGGGCTATCGCTCAGGCGGCACCGCGATCAACGCGGCGCAGTCGCGCGCCTTTGATTTCGACCAGGAGTTTATCTGGAACTATGAACTCGGCTATCGCAGTCAGTGGTTTGATCAAGATCTGACGCTGAATGCTAACCTGTTCTATATTGATTGGACCGACCAACAGGTTCGCGTGCAGTTGAGCAATAATGTGTTCGATGTCGAAACCCAGAATGCTGGCGCCTCTAATGTGACCGGCTTCGAAGTTGAGTCTCGATACTTCGCGAATGACGATCTCGATTTTTACGGGTCGGTTGGCTATGCGAAGACCGAGTTTGAAGAGTTTGACGTCGTCATCGGCAGCGCAAATGCGGGGAACTTCCCCGAATGTGAGCCGCTCGGATCGGCCTTTGTCTGTGACTTCTCAGGCAATGAATTTGGCTTCGCTCCGCAGTGGACAGCGAATGCTGGGGTCAACTGGCGCTATGGTGAAAACTGGGTCACCAACTTGAATGCGAACCACGTGTCCTCATCCTTCATCCGCGGCGATCGCCCACAAACAAGCCGTGATTCCGAAGCGCGTACGCTCGTGAATTTCCGGGCGGGTTGGCAGAATGACAATTACGGCATCTTCCTGACCGGCGCGAACATCTTGGATGAGGAATATCTGATCACTCAAATCCCGAATGATCCGATCGATCCGTCACCTGCAGAGTTTGCTCAGTTTGGAGCGCCGCAAACCTTCTCAATTCAGCTTCAGGCGAAATTCTAAAACGTCTAGCGCCCCATCCTGTTTAAGGATGGGGCGTTTTTCATTTCCCGCTATTCGACCCAACGCGTGATCTTATCGGTGACGTCCGGGCGCATGCGTTCTTGCGGGTTCTCTTTGGCTGTGCCGAGATAGATATAACCTGCAATCCGCTCATGTTCGGTCAGCCCGAGCAGGGCGTTGATGCCAGGGCTGAACGCAATCCATTCGGTCAGCCAACAGCCCGCCCAACCGCTGGCATTCGCGGCGAGCATCAAGTTTTGGCAGAGCGCCCCGCAGGATAGCTCTTGTTCCCAAACCGGCGTTTTGTGCGTCGGGTCCGGCGATGAGATCACTGCGATCACGACCGGCGCGCGGGTGAAATAGCTCGCCGTATCAGCCAGCATGGTCTCGCTGGCGTCGGGATTTTCTTGCTTTTGAATTTCGACCGCACGGGCATTGAACGTCGCGCGCGCGTCGCCTTCGAAGACTAAATATCGCCAAGGCGCGAGGCGTCGGTGATCCGGAACCCGGGTTGCCACCGTAAGAAGGTCATCGAGCTGCTCCGGATCAGGGCCAGGCTCGATCAAGCTGCGTTTGCTGACGGAGCGCCGCATGGCGATCAATTGGCGCGCTTCGGCGCTCGGTCTGGTCGGTAAGAGCGGGGTGCCAAAGGCGGGCGCAGGCGGGAAAAGTGCAGTCATACCTCGCACTTAGACACTCAGCTCAGAAATTCCATAATCTATTTTTAGTGAACGGTGTTTACTTTTTGAACGCGCGTACTATTTGTCCGTGGAAAGGTCCAAAAAGATGACTGCTACTGTTTCCTCCCCGGCCGAGCGCCGCCGCAATAAAATACGCGCCCGCATCCTGACAGCGGCCGAAACCGTGTTTGCGCGCGAAGGCGCTGAAGGCCTGTCGATCCGCCGCTTGGCCGAGAATATCGATTACTCGCCCGCGGCGATCTACAAATATTTCAGCTCCAAGGATGAACTGGTTGATGAGCTCAAAGAGAGCTTCTTCGAGCTGATCCTGGAGAATGTGAACCGCATTGCCGACACAGCGACCCCTTTCCATGAACGCTCACGCGATTGCGTCGCGACTTATGTGCGGATTGCGACGGAGAAGCCCTATCACTATGCCGCCGCCTTTACAGGGGAATCGCCTGCCGGTGATGGCCCCGTAGATGGCGAGCCAGGCTTTGAATCATCGAAAAAGGGCCAAGCCTTTAATGTCCTCCGCGGCATGATCAGAGAGGGTGTAGATCTCGGAGAATTTCGAGCTGAGATCGATCCCGCTTTGGCGGCGAAATCAATTTGGGCGTCGATGCATGGCCTTGCCATGATGATCGTCCACATTCCAAGCTTTCCGGCCCTGCGACCGGATCAACCGACCATCTCTCGAGAAGAGTTTATTACGTTTCACGCCGATCAAGTGATCCGCGGATTGGAGGCACACCATGGGTGAGCAAATTCAAGACTATGAAATGACTGAGCGCGACGTGCGGCCGACAGCGGGAAAGGGGCTCTTATTCGTCCTGGTGCTTGCGGCGATTGTTGCCGTGCTTGGCGTTTTTGTGATTCAGAACCGGTCGGTTGAGGGGCCGCTGGTGCCGACGGAGCGGCCTATCCCGATCTCTGTCGAAACCACGCGTGTGGCTTTCGAACCGGCATTCATGGCGAAAGAACGCTTCTCCGGCATCGTCTCTCCGCGTCGCACCAGCCAGCTCGGGTTTCCCGCTGGCGGACGGATCGCGGCCTTGCGGGTTGATATTGGCGACAAAGTCTCGACCGGCGACACAATGGCGGTGCTCGACACGCGCAGCTTGCGGGCGCAGCTGAGCTCAGCCAATGCTCGCGTGACCGAAGCTGAAGCCTCTTATGCACTCGCGCAGAGCACCGTGGACCGCCAAATCGCGCTCTTGGAACGCGGTCACGTCTCTAGCCAGCGCGTCGATGAAGCGCGGGCACAAGCCGACACCGCGATGGCGCGCATTCAAGCGGCGCAGGCTAATGCGGACGCCTTGCGCGTGCAGATCGATTTATCGCGCATCCAAGCGCCTTTTGATGGCACTGTGACATCACGCATGGCCGATGAGGGCGCGATTGCGGGGCCGGGCGCACCGATTTTTGAACTGGTTGAGACCGGAAGCTTAGAAGCGCGGATTGGCCTGACCGCCCAACTCACTGAAGCGCTTGAGCTTGGCTCAATGTATGATCTGATCTCCGATCAAGGCGCGGTCCCGGCGACCCTCAGGTCCATGACTGGCGTCATTGATGCCAATAATCGCACCGTCACCGTCTTGTTTGACATTGAGGATCCAAACAGCGTTGCTGCAGGCGCCGTGGTGCGCCTCGAAATGGAGCGCGAGATTGATGAGCCTGGCATGTGGGTTCCGGTCTCGGCGCTCTCAGAAGCCGATCGCGGCTTGTGGTCGGTCTATATCGCGCGCCGCGACGGCAGTGGCTGGACCGCAGAGCTCGGCATAGTCGAGATTGTCTATCAAGCCGGTGAGCGGGTCTTTGTCCGCGGCGCGATGAGCGATGGCGACCGGATCATCATGGATGGCCTGCAGCGCATCACGCCCGGCCAACCGGTGACGCCGGTTGAAGTCAGCGCCAATGGTATCGCGGCGGGGAATGGATAAGTCGCCATGACTACGCTCTTCTACAAATTGCCACGTCTCACGATCCTTGCCGTGATCGTGGTTGTGATCAGCGGGTTCTTCGCCGTCCTGACATTGGGCCGCCAAGAAGACCCGACTCTGGTCGAACGCTATGGCTATGTCCTGACCACGCTGCCTGGTGCGGATGCTGAGCGGATGGAAGCGACGGTCACCGAACCGATCGAGCGGCGGCTCTTAGAGCTGCCCGAAGTAGCGGAGCTGAAGTCTTCGTCGCGCGCCAATGTTTCGCAGATCAGTCTCGATATTGATGAAAGCCTGACCAAAGCCGAAGTCGACAATGCCTGGACCTTGATCCGGCAGCAGGTGCAGCTGGCTGAAGCCGACCTGCCGCCTGGCGCGGCGCGCCCGTTTGTGCGCCGGGTCTATGTCGGCGCTGCGACCATGTCGGTGTCGCTGACATGGGAAGGAGAAGGCGAACCTGAACTCGCTGTGATGGGGCGTTTGGCTGAAGTGCTTGAGGACCGGTTCCGGGCGCTCAACGCGACCGATGAAACCGAGATCATGGGCCTGCCGGAAGAGGAAGTCCGCGTCATCGCAGATCCAGACGCACTGGCGGCTGCGGGCCTTTCCATGAATGATGCGGCGCGTTTGATCGCGGCGGCGGATGCGAAGGCGCCCGCGGGATCTGTTCGCGGCGAACGCAGCACAGTCGGGCTGGAAATTGGCGGCGAGTTTGATGGCGTCGCCCGAATCCGATCTGTGCCGCTTGTGCAGCGTCCGGATGGGACGGCGCTACAAGTCGGCGATGTCGCGCGTGTGGTCAAAGGGGTGGAAGACCCACCCACCAAATTGGCGTTCAGCAATGGCGAACGCGCGGTCTTTGTGACCGCTTATATTCAGTCCAATCAACGCGTTGATGTCTGGGCCAAAGCGGCGCGAGAAATGGTGGCGGACTTTGCCAAGACCGTACCGGATGAGATCGCGGTCACACCCATTTTTGATCAAAGCAAATATACAGAATCCCGCCTCAATGGTCTGGCGCAAAACCTTCTGATTTCGGCGTTTTTGGTCTTCAGCGTATTGTTCTTCGTCATGGGGTGGCGCGCTGCAATTGTGGTCGGCATGGCGCTGCCTCTGACCGTGGCTCTGGTTCTGACCCTGTTCAAATTCTTCAATTTCCCGCTGCACCAAATGTCGGTGACGGGGCTCGTCATCTCGCTCGGCCTGTTGATCGATAATGCGATTGTTGTCGTCGATGAATATGATCAGGAACGCTTGGATGGGCATTCCATCCTCGAGGCGATTGACCGCTCTTTGCGCAAACTGTTCGGCCCGCTGGCCGCATCGACGCTGACCACGGCGCTCGCCTTTGCGCCGATTGCCGCCATGCCAGGCGGCGCCGGCGAGTTTATCGGCATGATCGGGACGTCAGTGATTTTCGCTGTGGTGATGTCTTTCATCATCGCGATGACGATCATCCCGGCACTGGCAGGCATGCTCGACCGACCGCACAAGCCAGGTGAACGCAGCCTGTTTTGGCGCGATGGGATCAAACTGCACTTCCTGACCGATGGCTATCGCTGGAGCATTGAGCGCGTGTTGCGCAATCCCTTGCTCGGCATCCTGATGGGCGTCATTCCCGTGGCGACTGGGTTCTATTTGGCCGGGCAATTGCCAAGCCAATTCTTCCCGCCAACCGAGCGCGATCAGTTCCAACTGGACATCACGCTCAATCCGCAAGCGACCATCTATGAAGCGCGTGACACCGCGCAAACGGTCTCGCAATTCCTGATGGACCAGTATCCGGACATTGAAGGCATTCACTTCGTCGTCGGCGAGCCGGGCCCGCGTGTCTATTACAATAGCTTCAACAATACTCAGGGCCTTGCTGGCTTTGCCAATGGCTTTGTCCAGCTCGGCAATAATGAAACCACCCGCGTCCTTGTCAGCGATATTCAAGAGACCTTGCGCCGGGCCTTTCCTGAGGCGCAAATTCTCGCCACGCCGTTTGAACAAGGTCCGCCATCGCCAGCGCCGATTGCGTTTTTCATCCGCGGCGAAAATCTCGCCACCCTAAATGAGTATGGCAATCAAGCGCGTGCCATTCTTGCGCAAACGCCGGGTGTGACCTTCACGACGGCGCAGCTTAAAACCGGCGCACCGATTGTTACGCTGAATGCAGATGAGACAGCCACAGCCATGTCAGGGCTTCGTCTCGCGGGCCTCGCCGGTGATATTCGCGCCGAATTGTTTCTAGGGCTGCTAACCGTGTTTCGTAAGGCTGGCTACGCCAGTACGCTACATCGGATTTTGAAGATTTAAGCTTAGTTTTGGTCACTACAATTGCACGTTTTTCGGCCA